>NZ_JAMCCO010000009.1 GCF_023371205.1 Parvivirga hydrogeniphila | reverse complement strand
CAGGCAAGGTCGACCCGAGCGGGGAGGTCCTGAGGCCCATCGCTGCCCTGTGGCGTGCCGTAGTCCGGGAGCGGCCGGGTTCCGAGTGGTCCTTAAGGGTGCCTGGGCTAAAGGTTCTGGTGGCGGGAAATAGGTTCGCGTGGTACTTGAGGAATGTAGGGTGGTTCATGAATACCGCTCGGTGCATCGTCTACAATGATTATCGGCAGAGCAATCCTTGGCGCTGGAGGGAAGCGCGCGCCTACGTCGAGGCTATGGGCGTGGAAGGGGGCCTGCAGTACTTCTTCAGTAGGTGGGGAGACGCCAGCTACTCCTGGTTCGCAAGTCAGTACATCGGGGATGCAGCGCGCATGGCCGATATCTACAGCGGGGGTTTGAAGGTGGGGAAGCTGAAGCGATGGGTGTGAAGCTGCCTTCCTGGCTAAGCCGGCTCGCGGTGGCGACGGCGGTTCTTGCCGTGGTCGTGCTCGGCGTCGCTCTCGCAGTCCATGCCCACGTGAACAGGCTCGTCTCGCAGGACTGGCGGTTTGAGATCTTAGGCCCAGGAAGCCAGATCGACCTCGGGCCGAGCGCTCGGCTCGAGGTGCCCGAGGGGTTTGTGGCGCTCGTCCAGGAAAGCAGTGCGCCGAGCGGGACGGTCGAGACGATCGAGCTCTGCCGCGAGCCGGACTACGCAAGCCCGCTCCTGACCGTGGACCGGTTCGAAGATGGCGCTGCGTTGCGGCGGGCGGTCGGCTTCTTCGCGGAACGAGAATCGCTCGTAGAGACGTCGGCCCGGGAGCCCCTGCCGTCCTCCGAAGGCTGGCGGTGGTACGCGAAGGAGGGCCGGACAGGGTCTCGGCTCCGAGCGCTTGCCGTCAACGAGCGCGTGCGGCTCGTGGTGAGCGTGCTCGAAGGCAACGGGGAGGCTGACGCTGCAGAGGCCATCCGTCGCTTCGTGCGCTGAACCCGGCGCACCACGTCTGCGCCCTTCTTCATCGCGACGACCGCGCGCATCTCCGCTCCGCTCGCAGCGGCGATCGCGCGCGCA
>NZ_JAMCCO010000008.1 GCF_023371205.1 Parvivirga hydrogeniphila | reverse complement strand
GGCGGCAACGGGGCCAAGACGCGCAACGTGTCACGCCCGTCACTCCAACGAGTACCCTCCGGTCGCCATGAGCCGACTGCCTTCTTCGAACAGCTCGACCATGGCGCGCCGCACCCCAGTCTCGCCCTTCATGCGATAGCGCACCTCGTATCCGAGCTCACGCCCTAGAGAGCCGTCGCCGACCACGAGGCTCGGGGCTGGCAGCTCCGTCTCACGGACCTCAAGAATCTCCACGTCTCCGGGCGCCGAGATGCCTAGATCTTCGCGCATGGCGCGCAGCTCATTCTCCGGCCAGCGATGGCCGGTGGCGCGCACCAGCGCCTGTTGGTCTGCGCCGGCCACGCCCCTGACGTAGTCAGCTGCGATGTCGGCTGCGATGTCGGTCCGCGACGCCTTGCTGCACCCCGCTATGCCGCCCACAGCCACGAGGACGGAGCACGAGATCATCGCCAGCGCGACCAGGCGGCACACGCAGATGCGCGAAGCCATTCGACCCCCTCCTCACCACATGAGCCGAGTATACCGGACGTCGGTCGCCAGCCGCGATCCCGCAGACCCACTCGCAGCGACGCGCACGGGGCGCCTGTCACCGAAGGGGTTGCTCAGCTCCAGTCTTACCGTTCCCGGCCACTGAACTCCGTCCGAGTACCGTCCCGCGCCCTTCATTCGTGCAGTCAGGCCCGAGACCCAAGAGCGCTCGTAGCGCAGACTGAAGCTGATAAGCTCCGCCTCGTTCTTCTGGCCGCTGACGTAGCTGTCCGACCGGACACACGGCACCGGCGCGGTGTAGCGCCTGCCACGCCCGTCGCGCATGAGACGCATGAGCCGCCCCGTGATCATCACAGCGCTGCTCCGCTCGGTCGAGGACCGCAGGTATCCATAGACTCTGAGCACGCCGTCGCGGAACTCCCAGTGGGCGGCGAGTTCCGCCACGCCTATCCGTTTCGGTTCTGGAAGCAGAATGCTCCTCTTCTCATTCGCCACAAACTCGCTAGTCCCAGACGACAGCATCCAGACACTCACATCGCAACGGACTACCGTGAACCAGTGGGTCCGGGACAGGCGCTTCGCCCGCTCCCCGCTCGGATCCACCTTCCCCACCGGGTCGCCGCCGCAGTACTGGTACGGGCTTTCTTCGCCGTCTGCCTTGGCGGGGTCCTTGGTGAGGAACTGGGCG
>NZ_JAMCCO010000007.1 GCF_023371205.1 Parvivirga hydrogeniphila | reverse complement strand
CTCCCAGTGAGCGTCCCACTCGTTGTTGAAGCGTAGCAGCTTGAGCTTGAGGATCCCGAGGGCCCCTGGCTTGAGCCAACTCATGCCGCGGCACTTCAAGCGTCTGGAGACCAAGACGTCCACCGCTTTTTCCACAGATCCCGAACCGAACAGATCGGTGCGCGTGTAGTTCCGAATGCCCTCCGCGTTGACGGTGATGTAGTTGATGAGCCGCCGGTGGACCTCGCGGACCCTGTCGTCGGGGCCCGGATCGTATGAGCGCAGGATGCGGACCGCCGCATGCGGCCTGCCTGCCACGCACTCGCTCAGCACGCGCTCGCGCCACGCAGCGTCCTCATCGCGGGAGAACAGCTCCGAGATGCGGCGCTTGAGGTGGTAGAGGTCGAGCACGTAGACGGCATCGGGGAACCAGTCGCGCGCGGTCCGTCTGATCCAGCCCGCGCCGTCCCCGATCACGATCGTCGTGCCTGCGGTGGTCATCCCCGCCTTCACGGCAAGCGTCGACATCTTGCGTGCGAAGGTCGCCGTGTCCTCGATCCCGGCGTGGGCGGTGCGGCCGAGCAGCGTCCGGCGCCCTTCCGAGACGTCGGCCGCCCCGCTCCACACCACGCCGACCCGTGCCTCGAAGCGCTCGCCCGTCGCCCGGTCGGCGACAAGCCCTCCATCCATGGCCACGACGACCGTGTCTTGGCCATCGCGCTCCACACACCCTGGCGGGCAGACCCCGCAGGAGAACAGCTCGTCTGTCTCGCGCTCGAGTTCCACGCCGATGCGCGTGGCCTCGGAAAGGGCGAATCTGCGTATCTGCTCGTGGCTGACCGTGGCGCCTGTGAGGCGGGCAAGCAGGTCCGAGGACTTCGCGTACCCGAGCTCTGTGGCCAGGCGCAGCGCACGTTCGGTGACAGGCAGCGTGTGCCGTGCTTCGGGCAGGAACGCCGCAAGCGGGGCCGAGCGCGCCTTGCACTCCTTGCACCGCAAGCGTCTGACAGGCACGCTCACGGCGCCTGCGAGCATCACGACACTCCTGTGATCGACATCTGAGACGGTCAGGACACCGCCGCACGAGGGGCACGTCCGTTCCTTGAGCAGGCCGGCCTCGATCTGACTGCACGCTTCGGAGAACGCCGCACGCTGCACCTCCTTGATCCTTTCTTCGAGATCACGGTCGAGCACGTGGACGGAAGCGTCATCGGGAAGCTCGATCTCCACGACACCGAGCTCGATGCGGACTATCATCGACATGCGGACTCCTCTCATCAGGTTGGTTGTGGTGACCCCACTGATGAA
>NZ_JAMCCO010000006.1 GCF_023371205.1 Parvivirga hydrogeniphila | reverse complement strand
AAAGCCCGTACCAGTACTGCGGAGGCGACCCGGTGGGCAAGGTCGACCCGAGCGGGGAGGCTGCGCAGCTCTACGGCGGCGCCTTCGCTTGGAGCTGGTGGCTTGCAAGCGAGTGGAGGAAAGGATTCGTCACCATCAGAGCGGACGTGATCGGATTCATAGAAGAGGCGTCGGGTCTGTTGATGGTGAGAGCCGTGTACCGTTATCGGACGTGGCGCAAATACGAGATGACGACAGGCGGTATCAAGGTATCCGCGCCGCGGCGTAAGGAATGGTGGAGCCACTACGAGCTGTATGCAGGTCGAAGGCTCGTCGCAGTTGGGGACTACTATCGGTGGGACATGCCGTTGCTCGGGCCTCGATCTCGCACCGGGGGGAAGAACTTCTCGTGGAAAAGGCCTTGGTAGGAGGAGACATGGCATCCAGCTTCGCTGTTCCGGAGTTCGTTTTCGTAGGCTTGCTTGCGGCGATCATCCTGGGACCCATAGTCTTGAGCTTTCTCGGGATCCTCTGGTTGATCGAGCGGTGCGGCAAGCGGCGCGCGAAGACGTCCGACAACGACCAGTGATGCTCCCAGGAATCCGCAAAGCTCCCTAGCGACTCCTTGGCCCAGTTCCTCACCAAGGACCCCGCCAAGGCCGACGGCGAAGAAAGCCCGTACCTGTACTGCGCAGGCGACCCGGCAGGCAAGGTCGACCCGAGCGGGGAGGCGTGGGTGTGGGTTGCGTACCACTTCGTGACTGAGTGGGACGTGCATTGCAGGTATGCTGGGCTGGCGCTAGGAACGGTTCTGAAATGGGGCGCCGAGGCGCTCTTCATGTACTTGAGCGGAGGCGCGTCCTTGATTGCCCGGTTGCCGCGAGGCATACGGTATGCGTATCAAGCCCTTTCGTTGGCCTCCAACTGGAGCGATGTCAGGAACGCGATCAAGCGCCGATGGAAGCAGCGAGACTTGCTTGTACTGCTCAGAGACGCACATGCCCGGTGGAGCCCATCATGTCACTCAGCAAGGCGGTTTGTCGTATCGTTTGCATGGCAGCTGCAAAGGAAGGTGCAGGGAAGGTATCGGATTGTCGATGAATGGTATGCCGGGTTTGTCAGGTGCGATGTATACGACTCGAGGACTGGTCGCCCGGCTGCGGGCAGGGGCCCGCATTTCCTCGGATGGCCTCGAAGGGTGCTAGCGTGGTGAGATCGGACTTGCAGAACGGGGGTGCGTGGCGGCAGTTGCTCTGGCCGGTCGTTGTGGCTGCGGTCGTGTGCGGTGCGGCGTTCGTGGCGAGCGTCCGAGGAGGGGCCGCACAGGCCGCAGCTGAATTCGGCACCCACTTCCTCGTCCTGAGCGCACTGGTGGGCTTGCTCGCGGGGCTTGGTTTCGCATCGTTGGCGCTCGCGGAGAAGTCGGGCCGGATGCCTGATGTCGAGTCTCGGTTGCGGATTCCGCTGCTCGCTGTGGGAATGGTCGCGGGCGCAACAGTCTTCGCGCCGCCAGATCAGCGTCTCGGCTATGTGTGGCTTGCCTCGCTGTTCGGGCTGTCCGTGGCGGCTGGAGCCGCGATCGCGGTGGCAGTCGCGGCGGTCATGGAGCGCCAAGCCGCACGGCGGTGATCGTACCAGTACTGCGGAGGCGACCCGGCAGGCAAGGTCGACCCGAGCGGGGAGGTTTCTGTCGCGTACGGCGGAGGCCGCAGAACCCACCTTCCTAAGCGCCTACTGTTCGGACCATGGGGTTACTATCCGCTTGGGCTGAAGTACTACGGGAAAACGATATGGGTTCTAAGGACCGCTGGGTCCGCCTCTACGCTGTGTGAGGACAATCCGTATCTCGTGTCTGCCCGAAAGCAGATCATCTGTGTCTATCTCGCCATAGTTGGCGTAGTCAGCATCGGAGGCATAGACATTGCCGCTGTAGCCGGTACCATTGGATTGCCGAATGGCCAGGCGGGTTCCGGCGCGCTGTCGAGCGCCACATCACGAGCGAAAGCCCTTAGGGCTCAAGCAGAGAGGTGGGAACGGGCAGTCGGTCATCTCTGTCTCGGCAGGCATAAGTGGAACCATGTACACCTTTGGCGTTGATTGGGGGCGCGCATCGTGAGAAGAGCTGTCGGCTGGGTTGTGATGCTCGTCATGGCGCTGGCGATGGTGTGGGGGTTGGCCTCTCTGACGGTGGCTCGCATGGAGGTGACCCGGACGGTCGCTGAGGTGCTGGGAGGGGGCTACCCGGGGCTTGATTGGCCGGCTGCTGCGGTATGGGCTCTCGCCGGGCTGTTGTCGTGCGCCCTGGTCGCGGGGGTCTCGCTCGGCGTCCGGCGCTCGTGGGCGCCTGCCATGATTGCAGCAGTGCTGCTATCCGGACCGTTGTGCTTTGCATTGCTGTGGTTGTTCGGTGTCGAGCTGCCGCTTGCGCGTGCGTTGCGAGGATAGGCGCAGTCGAAAGGCCGGGTCGTTCGGTCGGCAGCGGCTCGCTGCCGATAGTCGCGGCAGCTGCGCCTGTCGCCTTCTTCATCGCGACGACCGCGCGCGGCGATGCAGCCGAGCTCCTCGATGCATCCGGCGCGCCCTTCGCGCTCTATTCCTACGACGCCTACGGCAACCCCGGGGCGGTCCTGACGGACGCAACGGCGCGCATACCGGCTGCGCTCGCACAA
>NZ_JAMCCO010000005.1 GCF_023371205.1 Parvivirga hydrogeniphila | reverse complement strand
CGTAACGAGCGAGCCTGAGGCCACCACCGAGCGCAGGCGCTGGTAGGCGTAGCTCGCAGACACGCCCTGGGACGCGTCGGAGCAGCCGACAAGGCGGTCCGCGTCGTCGTAGGTAAAGCGGACGGCCTGCGGAGAAGCGGGCGTCCCTTGCAGCGCAGCGGATGCAGCCGCGCGGTACGTCAGCGAGGGATTCCTAGGTACGGAGCGCAAGCTCCGCCGCGCTCGCGATGTCAGCGCTCCTGAAGGCCGCTTTGCTCGAACGCAAGCTCCAGGAGATCCGGCCCGTGAGCCCCGGCGCGCGATGCCTGCTCCAGACGAGAGCCGCTTCCCGAGACGGACAGCCCCGGCTTCTCATCGCGTTGCTGGATGTACACGTGCAGCACGTGGAACCCGGAACCGGCCGCTTCGCCGGACAGCACGACCATCGACGCCTCGCCGGACTGAAGCGCGGCCGCCCCGCGCCAGACCACGTTCTTCGCGTCCGCGACCCGGTCGAGAAGACGGCGCAGCCCATCGGCGTCGTACGCGTCGACGGACCAGCTGCCCGCCTCCGAAGAGACCGTCGCGCCGCGGAGCGGACGGCCGCCTCCGCCCGACCGCCCGTAGACCTGCGCGATCGCGCTGGCGCCCTTCGGAACCGTCACCGTCCATCCCTCGGCCAGCTCGAACGAGTCTCCCGGGGCGAGCGTCATGTCTCGGTCGCCCGAGCACGCGTGCAGGAGAGCGCCGCGCCGTTCACTCGTTCGGCAAGTGCGCACCCGAAACCGACAACACCCGGAACACCGTCGCAGCAGCTTGCTTCCTGTCCAGCTTCTTCAAGGATGTCACTGCCATCACCACCACATACCGAGACGAGGAGCCACGGAGCACGGCGATTGCATCGGCTTCCATGCTAGTGTCGGCAGTCTCAAGCCAACCCGATTGCGTGTCGCCCGAGCCGTAGTGTGTTTAGAGCTGCGACAAGACCCGCTGCGCTCCCTTGCCGCCACGACGGAACGACGTGATGGAGACCATCACCTGCTCCCCGCCTGCCTCGCCTTTCAGCAACACATAGTCGCTTCGACCCAGGTCTGCAGCATCACCGACAGGAAGCCACAACGGCACATGCCAGTAGCGGACCCACCTGCCGGACCAACCCTCGGGCACGGTCAGCGTGACGCCGGAGTCCATGACCAGCGACTGTCCGGCTGAGAGCACCTTCTCGGCGCGGACGCCCGACCACCCGCCCAGCCAAACGTTCGCCCCCACGAGCAGGGCCACAACGGCCGCAGCTAGACCGACCCGCATGACCCACGCCCTCATCGATCCTCCCTACGCCCTCACCTCAGTCGACCGAGTCAGTATGCCACGGAGACACCAAGCACACACAGCTTCCCTGCTTCCTTCACGACCCAACGTTTGTACTCGGGAGCATGGTTCCGAATCGTCCAGACCCGCGTCTCGTCCGGCACGGAATCAAAGGGCAGGTTCCAGCCTCGCGAGTATGTGGAAGCGATCGACTGCAGTTCCAGGTAGTACCTCAGCGTCCCTGGGTCCTGCAGCACATAGGCCTTCCAAATCGCTCTGGCCCTGACCCTCCAGTTGCGCTTCAGATACCGCACGGCTGCGATAAGCCGGTAGGCATCCCTGTAGTCCATGGCTTTGAACGCTGCCTTCGATACCCCGAGAAACCGGTCGTACCAACGATACAGGGTATCTAGCGGAATGCTGCAGAACCACGCCCATAACGACTTGTTCCCGCTCGGATCCACCTTCCCCACCGGGTCGCCTCCGCAGTACTGGTACGGGCTCTCTTCGCCGTCTGCCTTGGCGGGGTCCTTGGTGAGGCGAGCCCCCTGCGGAATCGCAGCAGCGTCCAGCGCACCTGCCCCTCACCGCTTACGGCGTCGGGTTCTCGATCAGCGTCGTGATCCGGCCGCCCTGGACGACGAGGCGTGCCCCCGCGAAGGCGAGCGAGGCGCGGCGCGGCTCGTCCCGCGCGTACTCGGCTGCGAACTCCTCCGTTGTGAGCGCGCCAAGCGCGGCGGCAGACGGGCGGCCGAAGCTCGGGACGGTCTCCGGCGGGTACCACAGGACAACGACCGCATCCTCGGCGAAGGGGAGCTCGAGCCTCGCGGCGTCGCGGTTCCGGACGTACACGCCCTCGTCCTCGTTGAGCCGGCGCCCGTCGCGGGCGGCCGCTGCTGCCGCGCCCGCTCCCGTGTAGTACTCGACCGGGTCGGCCACCACTGCGTTCGAGCCGGGATCGACCGACAGGACGAGCGCGAAGAAGCTGCCATCGGAGCACCCGCGCGCGTCGCCTTCGGAGCACGCGGCGTCTCCGAGAAGCGCGAGGTCTTGAAGCGCCCGCCCGAGCAGGGAGGCGCGGTCCGGTCGGGCCTCCTGCGCCTGGCCGGCGCCGGCGTCGTCTGCCAGCCGCCCGTCGGTCCTCTCCTGCGTGGAGCAGCCCGCGCAGCCGACCGTCAAGACGCACGAGACGACGAGCACGAACGCCACGCACGACAAGGCCCGCCGCCTGTTTGCGGGAGAGTAACCATCCGCCACCTCAAGCACCCCCCTATCGAATCACGTTGTGCGCGACCTTGATGAAGAATCGCAGACTCTCTTGAGGTTTCCATGTCCTGAGGCGCGCGTTGAGCCTGTGCTTCGTGGGGCCTCTGTAACGGGGTGAGGACTCCGCTATCCATGGATCTGGCCCATCGGAGACCACGATTGCAACATGGCCGAACCGCCTCCCCGGAGCCCACAAGATGTCTCCGACCTGATACGGCATCCCCCTGCTTCTGTCAAAGTAGCGCACGCTCGGCTGTCCTTTTCGAGGCGCCATGCTGCGGATTCTACCAGTGTTCCAGCCGTGCAACGCGGCATGTGGGAAGAGCCCTGCCCGAATCATGACGAACGTCACGAGGCCAGAGCAGTCGATGAAGCCGTCCGGATTCTTGTAGCCGGGCTCGGGCCCGTATCCCTTGGCGTGACGCAAGACATAGTCGACCGCGCCGAGAATCCTCGCTCTCACGGTGAGCCAAGCAGAGGTGCTCAGCAGCGCCATGCGCATGGCCTCCCCGCTCGGATCCACCTTGCCCA
>NZ_JAMCCO010000004.1 GCF_023371205.1 Parvivirga hydrogeniphila | reverse complement strand
GGAGTCCGCGCTATTCGTCAACCAGCCCCCGAGTTTGTGATGCTTCCACCGTGGCGTCCGACGGGTGCGGCAGCACGAGCGCCCAGCCGTGCTCTTCGATGATGCGCACGCCCTCGGTCATCTCGGACTCGTGCTCCTGCGCCACCTCGGCCATCACCCGCATCACGGCTCCCTTGCGCGTGAACGGGCACGGGACGCTCGCGTGCTTGAGATAGAACGCCGGCAGTCCCTCGACGACCTCGTCCAGCGTGACATCGCGCTGTTCGAGCATCTTGAGCAGCATGCCGATCGTCATGACGGCGTCGTAGGACGCCAAGAAGTCCGGGAACACGAACCCACCTGTCTGCGAACCTGCGAACCCGATCCCGGGGTCGAGGGCCGCGGAGGAGAGCGCGCGCCGCGTCGTGCCCACGCGGACGAGACGGCGGTCGGCACCACAGATGTCCTCGATGACGCGCGAGGCGCTCACCGGCACCGCGAGCCCGCGACCCGTCTCGTCGGTCTTACACCATAGGCATGCCATGGCGTGCAGCGCGGTGTTCGGGTCAAGCACCGTGCCTGAGCCCGTCACCAGCGTCACGCGCTCGGCAGTCGCGTCGATCGAGACGCCGAGCGCCGCGTCGAACGAGCGGACCGCGTTCGCGAGCGCGCGGACCTGCGCGTCGCGCTCCTCGGGCAAGACGCGCGTGCGCTCCGAGTCGACGAACGGGCGCAGGGCCACGAGCTCGACGTCCCAGCCCACGGCGGCCTGCGAAAGCACGAACGACGCAGGGCTGTGGCCCATGTCCACGACGATGGTCTTGCGGTGCTTGACGAGCGGCGTGCCGCCCAGCGCCTCCAGCAGACCGGCCGTGTAGTACTCGAGGGCGCGCGGCGGGTAGAGGATCTCGCCGACATCTTCGAAGAACGCGCGCCGGAACTCCTGGCGGAAGTACAGCCGTTCGACCTTCTTCTCCTGCCACGGCGCGATGTCGATGCCACGCTTGTCATAGAAGTGGATCTCCACGGTCTGCGGGTCCTTCGCCGACGAGCACACGTGGACGCCGCCTTCGCAGCGCGTGTCGCGCGTGGTGAAGCGCGTGACGGCGGGCGATGCCACGCGCAGGTCGCGCACGTGGCAGCCGGTCGCGTTGAGCCCGGCGACGACCGCTCGCTTGATCATCCGGGCCGCCCTGCTCGAGTCGCGGCTGACGACGACGTGGCTCTTGCTCGGCAGGAGCGTCCCGAACGCCTGCGCAGCGTGAAGCGCGACGTCCGGCGTCACGTCGATGTTCACGAGGCCCGCGATGCCGTCTGAGCCGAAGAGCGACCGCATGCCCTTCGACTCCCAGATCAGGGACGACGAGACGATCGCGCCGGCCTCGATGCGCTTGTACGGATAGACCTGGACGTCGTTGTTGAGCACCGCTCCGTGTCCGACCACCGTCTCATCGCCGACAGCGACGCCCGGGTAGATGCGCGTCCGGGCCCGCACGTCCACCTTGCGGCAGAGCACCGCGCCCTCGACGTCAGCGCCGGCGCCGATGAAAGAATCGGACCACACGATCGAATGCGTCAGGTTCACGTCGCTCCCGACGAGGCAGTTATCGCCGATCACGGTGTAGCCGCCGATGCGCGCGCCCTTGCGGATGCGCGCGTTCGCGCCGATGACGACCTTCGAGCCGAGCTCGACGTCGTCGTCGACGTCCGAGCCCGCTCCGTAGTAGACGTCGGTCGCGCTGCGGACCCCCGGTATGTAGATGTGCGCGAGCCCATCGAGCACGTCGCGGTGCGCCTGGACGTACGACTCGAGGCTCCCGATGTCGCACCAGTAGCCGTCCGCCACGAAGCCGTACAGCGGATGCCCGGCCTCCATGAGCTTCGGGAAGAGCTCGGCGGAGAAGTCGTACGGCCGGTCGCCCGGGATGTGGTCGAACACCATCGGGTCGAGGACGTAGATGCCGGTGTTGATGGTGTCGGAGAAGACCTGGCCCCACGTCGGTTTCTCCAAGAAGCGCTGGATGCGTCCATCGTCGTCGGTGATGACCACGCCGTACTCGAGCGGATCCGGCACGCGCTTGAGCACGATCGTCACCGGGCCGTCGTGCGAGCGGTGGAACTCGATCGCTTGCGAAAGGTCGATGTCGGTGAGCGCGTCGCCCGAGATGACGAGGAACGGCTCGTCGCGAAGCGCTTCTTCCGCGTTCTTGACCGAGCCGGCGGTGCCAAGCGGGCTCTCCTCGATCGCGTAGCTGATGCTCATCCCCCACTCGTCGCCGTCACCGAAGTAGTCCTCGATGACGCGGGGCATGAACGCGAGCGTCGCGACGACGTCGGTGATGCCGTGGTGCTTCACGAGTCCGAGGATGTGCTCCATGACCGGCTGATTGAACACGGGGACCATGGGTTTGGGCCTCATGCTGGTGAGCGGACGCAGCCGCGTCCCTTCTCCGCCTGCCATGATGACTGCCTTCACCTCGATGCTCCCTCCTCGCGCAGCGTCATGGGTGGTGCGAAATCATGCATGTCTCGCGAGCGCGTGCGCCGCGGCACGCGCTCGGCTCGTGTACACGCCAGCGGTGATGAGCGAAAGCACGATGCCGACGTACACGAAGTAGATGCCCAACGGAACCTCCGCGCCCGACGTCCCCGGCAGCCACGAAGGCCCGCTCGCCGCGATGGACGGCACGAGCGGCCAGTTCGCGATGAGAGACGAGAACCCTGCGAGGAGCACGGCCGTGGTGACCTTGCCGATGTAGACCACCGGCAGCCGGACGCCTTTGTGCTCGAGCACCCACGAGCCGTACAGCAGGTACACGTCCCGCGCGACGAGCAGCGCGGGGATCCACAGCGGCAGCACGCCGATGACGTACAGCCCGATGACGCCAGAGGCGAGAAGCAGGCGGTCGACGAGCGGGTCGATCACCTTCCCGAGCTCGGTGACGGTGTGCGTCCGCCGGGCGATCTGGCCGTCGACCCAGTCGGTGGAGGCCGCGAGCGCATACAGCCCGAACGCCGCCAGCCGCGAGCGCTCCGACCCGCTCACCAACACCGCGAAGAAGAACGGCACGATGAGCAGCCGCAGGAGCGTCACGAGGTTGGCGACGGAGTAGACGCCGTGCCCTTCGGCGTCGTGACGCTCTGTTGCCTCGGCTTCGTGACGGCCGCGCGCGTCGTTCGGGTCAGGACCTACCACCAGCGCCTCCTCCGGAAGAACCACACCATCCACGCAGCGATGAACGCCATGACGGCGAGCACCGCGAAGTAGCCGTATCGCCACTCCAGCTCGGGCATGTAGCGGAAGTTCATGCCGTAGATGCTCGAGATGAGCGTGAGCGGCATGAAGATCGTCGCGATGACGGTGAGCTGCTTCATGATCTCGTTCATGCGGTTGCTTTGCGCGGACAGGTAGATGTCCATCGCGCCGGTCGCGACGTCGCGGTAGGTCTCGACGCTGTCGATGGCCCGCGCGAGGTGGTCTCCGATGTCCTGGAAGTACATGTACGCGTCGGGCTCGACGAAGGCCTCGAGACGTGCCAGACCGCGCACGACGTCCCGCTCCGGCACGAGGATCTTGTGGAGCTGCACGAGCGCGCGCTTGGCCGCGTACAGGCGCGAGAGGTGTTCGGTGCGCGCGTCTGCGAGCATGGCGTCTTCGAGCTCCTCGAGGGCGTCGGCGATCTGCTCCACCACCGGGAAGAGCGCGTCGACGGCGCGGTCGAGGATGGCATGGAGCGTCCACTCCACCCCGCGCGCCGTGAACGTGGCGGCCTCGGATGCGACGTCATCGACGGCCTTGATCGCTTCGCGGTGGACGGTCACGAGGTGCTCGGCGCCGAGGAACACGTCGAGCTCGTGGGTCGCCACGCCGTCTTCGTCGAGCAGAAGCGGAACGAGCCAGATCGCGAAGGTGGAGTCCGGGTACACGTCGATCTTGGGCCGCTGCGGGAAGTGCAAGCAGTCCTCGATCGCGAGCGGGTGCATCGGGAAGCGCTTCGCTAACGCGAGGAGCGTCGGCTCATCGGGGTCGAGCACGTCCGCCCAGACGACGGCGTCCGGCGGCAGCGTCGCGAGCGCGTCGAGGCCTCCTGCTCGCAGCACGCCGTCTTCGATCCAGCGCACGGTGACAGCAGCCGACATCGCCACCCCCAGGAAGAACGCGGAAACGCCAGGAACCGGCGCTCACAGGATAGCAGAAGGCGCTGACGTGCGGCCAAACGCGAGGGGCACGGGGGGCGATGCTCTGGAGAGCGCAGGTCGCACAGACGCAGAATCCTGGGCTCTTCGGCTTGCGCACCGACTCCGAAACGAGGAGGAGGCGGCACCGGAGAGGCCTCCGACACCGCCCCCTACCTGGGGTTTTGCTGGTCGGGCTGACAGGACTTGAACCTGCGACCCCTTGACCCCCAGTCAAGTGCGCTACCAAACTGCGCCACAGCCCGTCTCGCTCCAAGAGCGGCTTATCATACTACGGCTCCTCGCGGACGCCTTCAAGTGCCGAGCCGCTCGCTGCGGATGCGCGCGACGCGGTCGAGCAGCTCGCGTGCGATCGCGCGCTTGCCCATCACCGGCAGCTCCTCGGCGGCGGTCGCCGTCACGAAGATCACCCGGTTCGCGTCCGTGCCGAACCCGAGCTCGCCGGAAACGTCGTTGGCGACGACGAGGTCGCAGCGCTTCGCGGCCAGCTTGCGCCTCGCTTCGGCGACCGGATCGCCCGTCTCGGCCGCGAATCCGACGACCACACGGCTTCCGTCGTTCAAGGCGCCCAGCTCCGCCAGGACGTCCGGATTACGCTCGAGCTCGATCGCCTCGGGCAGCGCGTCTTTCTTGAGCTTGCCGACGTACGCGCGTGCCGGTCGCACGTCGGAGACGGCGGCCGACGCGATGACGACGTCCGTGTCCGGCCAGGCGGTGAGCGCCGCATCGCGCATCTCCGCGGCGGTCGTCACACGGACGACACGCACCTCGAACGGGTCTGGAAGAGCGGTCGGGCCGCTTATGAGCGTGACCTCGGCGCCACGCCGCGCGGCCTCCTCGGCGATGGCGTAGCCGGTCTTGCCCGACGAGCGGTTGCCGATGAACCGCACCGCGTCGATCGGCTCGTAGGTGGGCCCGGCCGTCACGAGCACGCGGACGCCGGCGAGGCCGTGCACGCGCCGCGCCTCGGCTTCCACCGCATCGGCGATGTCCTCGACGGCGGCGAGGCGGCCCTCCCCCACGTCGCCGCACGCGAGCTCGCCCGAGGCGGGCGCCACCACGACGAACCCACGAGCGCGCAGCGCCTCGACGTTGTGCTGCGTGATGTCCTTGCGCCACATGTGGACGTTCATCGCCGGCGCCAGCACCACCGGCGCTTCGGTGGCGAGCACCGTCGTGGTCAGAAGGTCGTCCGCGCGTCCGTGCGCGATCTTCGCGAGCACGTTGGCCGTGCACGGCGCGACGACGACCACGTCGGCCTCCTGCGCGAGCGAGATGTGGTGGACCGGGTCGCCGGGCTCATCCGCCCACAGCGAGGTCGCCACCGGCTCGCGCGTGAGCGTGCGGAACGTGAGCGGCGTGACGAACCGTGTCGCTGCCTCCGTCATGACGACCTTCACGCGGAACCCGCGCCGCATGAGCGTGCGCACGAGCTCGCACGCCTTGTACGCGCCGATCCCGCCGGTCACGCCGACGAGCACCGTCTGCTGCTTGGCAGTGTGCTTGGTCGCCACGGCTCCTCCTTCACCGCACAAGGATACACCGCTCGGACCGCGGCGGCGCGAACCGCGGTTCGGGGAATAACCACACCTGAACGCACGCAGCGACCGCGAGGAGGACCGCATGCCCGCCACGCCTGCCGAGCTTCGCGTCCGCATCGGAGGCGAAGCGGGCTTCGGCATCAAGGCCGCTGGCCAGATGCTCGCCCGCACGTTCGCGCACGAGGGGCTCGAGGTGTTCGACCTCACCGAGTACCCCTCGCTCATCCGCGGCGGGCATAACACCTACCTTCTGCGGGCGAGCACCGAGCCCGTCTACTCGCACGTCGAACCGGTGGACGTGCTCGCCTGCTTGAACCGCGAGACGCTCGACCGGCACCACGCCGAGGTCGTCGATGGCGGGGCCGTGATCTTCGACCCCGACGACTTCGATGCCGCGACAGTCCCGCAGCGGTTGCGGTCAGTGCCCGTGCCGCTCACCGCGATGGCCCGCGAAGCAGGCGGCAAGATCATGCGGAACACGGTCGCGCTCGGCGCGGTCCTCGGCGTCGTCGGCTTCCCCCTCGATCCGCTCGGCGACTCCTTGCGGCAGCAGTTCGCACGCAAGGCGCCCGAGGTGGCGGAGAGCAATATCGCTGCTGCGCGTGCAGGCTACGACGCGGCGCGCGCCGCATGCCCGGACTTCTTCGTGCAGCTCTCGCCCGCGCCTGGCGCGCCGCCGCGGCTGCTCGTGGACGGCAACGAGGCGATCGGCCTTGGAGCGCTCGCCGCTGGCATCGGCTTTTACGCCGCGTACCCGATGACGCCCGCCTCCTCGCTCCTGCACTTCATGGCGGCGCACGAGAAGAGCGCCGGCGTCGTCGTGAAGCACACCGAAGACGAGATCGCAGCGATGAACATGGTGGTCGGGGCCGCGTTCGGCGGCACGCGTGCCATGTGCGCGACCTCTGGCGGCGGCTTCGCGCTCATGGTGGAAGCGTTCGGTATGGCCGGCGTGAGCGAGAGCGCCGTCGTGGTGGGCGTCTTCACGCGCCCCGGGCCGGCCACCGGCATGCCGACCTGGACGGAACAGAGCGACCTGCGTTACGTCATCCACGCCGCACAAGGCGAGTTCCCGCGCGTGGTGCTCGCGCCCGGCGACCGCGAGGACGCCTTCCGCCTCACCTGGCAGGCGTTCAACCTCGCCGACCAGCTCCAGACGCCGGTGGTGATCCTCGGCGACTCGTACCTGTCTGACAACCGGCAGACCGTGCCCTTCTTCGACCTTGACGAGGTGACCGTCGAGCGCGGCAAGCTCATCGCTGAGGGCGACGTCGCCGACCACCCCGAGGCGCTCGGTCCCGACGGGGTCTACCTCAGGTACAAGGTGACCGAGGACGGCGTCTCGTGGCGAGCGCTGCCGGGCGTGCGCGGTGCGCGGCAGCTCGCGAACTCGTACGAGCACGACGAGCGCGGGTTCGGCGCCCTGGGCGAGGAGGCTGCTGTGCGCCTCGCGCAGAACGAGAAGCGGATGCGCAAGCTCGAGCTCGCCCGCGCGATCGTCCCGCCGCCGGCGCGGTTCGGCTCGCCGCCGGAGGAGGCCGACATCGGGATCGTGCTCTTCGGCACGACGAAAGGCCCCGCACGCGAGGCGGCTCGCATGCTTGCGCGCGAGGGCGTGCGCGTGGCGATCCTCCAGGTGGTGACCCTGTGGCCGTTCCCTGCCGAGGAGGTGGCGGCCTTCATGGACGCGGCCCGCAGGACGGCCGTCGTGGAAGGCAACCTCACCGGGCAGCTCGAGTCGCTCGTCCGCGAGCACGCGCTGCGCGAACCTGACGCTCGGCTGCACCGCTACGATGGGCGGCCGTTCTCGCCCGAACAGATCGCGCGGTTCGTGAAGGAGGTGCTCTAGATGCTCACCGCAGCCGACCTGGAGCGCGGCGCGCTCAAGCCGACCTGGTGCCCGGGGTGCGGCAACTTCGGCATGTACCGCGCGCTCAAAGAGGCCATCGAGGAGCTCGGGCTTGCTGCCGAGGAGCTGGTGATGGTGTGGGGCATCGGCTGCCACGGCAACGGAGCTGATTTCTACAACGTGCAGGGCTTCCACGGGCTGCACGGCCGGGCGCTTCCGCTCGCCACGGGCATCGCGCTCACGAGGCCGGACCTCACCGTCATCGTGGAGATGGGCGACGGAGACGGCTACGGCATCGGCGGCAACCACTTCCTGCACTCGGTGCGCCGAAACATCGACCTCACCGCCATCTTCCACAACAACCAGATCTACGGCCTTACCACCGGGCAGGCCTCACCCACGTCGGACCAGTTCATGCGGACACCCTCGACGCCGGGTGGCGTCATCGAGGAGCCGGTGAACCCCGTGGGTGTCGCGGTCGCGCAAGGCGCCACCTTCGTCGCGCGCGGCTTCGCAGGCGACATCCCGCACCTGAAGGAGCTCTACAAGCGGGCGATCCAGCACAAGGGCTTCTCGCTCGTCGACGTCTACCAGCCGTGCGTGACGTGGAACAAGGTCAACACCTTCTCGTGGTTCCGCGAACGCATCTACAAGGTCGAGGACCTGCCCGACTACGATCCTCGGGACCGCACGAAAGCGTTCCACCTGTCGATGTCGACGTTCCACGAGCTGACGTGCGCGCCGGACGAGTGCCGCATCCCGATCGGCGTGTTTTTGGAGGATCCCGACTCGTTCACCTACCAGGACGGACTGCCGCAGCTCGACCGCCCGATGTTCAAGCACGCCGAGCGCCCGCGGGACATCACGCAGGCGCTCGAACCGTACCGCGTGTGAGGCACGGGCGTGACCTGCGTCGGCTGCGCAGGCTACTTGTAGACCGCGCCGGTCGCAGCGTCGACGTAGACGTGCGTGTCAAGACCATCAGCGCCGGGACCGTAGACGTCCCAGTAGGCAGCGCACGACTCAGGGACCTCCCTGGCCTTCGTGACGAACTCTGCGCGCGTGTCGTACAGCGACATGCTCTTGACCTCGGCGATGCCCGTTTCCTTGGCGATCCGCACGGCGTCCACGCTGTCGATCTTCCAGACGTCGGACAGGCCTGGCGTCTCGTAGGAGAACCCGCCTCCCCCTCCTTCTGGATACATCGCAGGTTGACCGTCCTGGAGGTAGAAGACGCTCATCTGTTTCTTCGACGCCGAGGCGAACCACACCCTCCAGAGCCCCGACACACCTTCAGCGATCGAAGGGTCCTGCCCAGGACGCCCGGACTCCATCTTGTAGGGACGCGCATCGCTCGCCCAGGACACCGCCTTCGACGTCACGAGGTCGACGAACTCCTTGGCCGCATATGCACCGGGTCCCGACTGCCCAGACGAACCGCTCGTCGCAGCTGTCGGCGGCTGGCCTGAGGTTCCGCTCGTCGCCCCCGCGTCGTCTTGAGCGCAGCCCACCAGAGCCCACGACGCCAGAAGGACTGCGCACACGACTGCAGCCAACGTCACGTGCCTTCTCATCGGTCATCCCTCCCCACAGATGATCGCCGTGTCGGCGAACGACTGAAGACACGGTGATTATACGACCGCGAGAACCGTCTCTGGGAGGGTTGTCGTCAGCGCCTGCGAGCTCGACCCCGACCTCTGCTTGAGCTGAAGACCGTCCGTACGGGCTTCGACGCGCTTCGCGCGGGGTTCGGGACGATGCGGCCATCAGCGTAGTCGAATCCGTCCGCGTCGCGGCACTCAAGCACGGAGCCGATGGCGAGCTCGATCTCGCGGAACACGCCGTGCTCTTCTGGCGCGAGCAGCGAAAGCGCCATGCCGGACTTGCCTGCGCGGGCCGTGCGGCCGATGCGGTGCACGTAGTCTTCCGGGGTGTTCGGCAGATCGTAGTTCACCACGTGGCTGACGTCGGCGACGTCGATGCCGCGTGCGACCACGTCGGTCGCCACCAGAACGCGCACACGGCCGCGCTTCAGCCCGTCGAGCGCGCTTTGGCGCTGGCCCTGCGAGCGGTCGCCGTGGATGGCCGCGCTTTCGATGCCGCTGCGGCGAAGTGCCGTGGCGACGCGGTCGGCGCGATGCTTGGTGCGCGTGAACACGATGATGCGCTCTGGACGGTGGCGCTCGATCAGGTGCACGAGGAGCTGCGTCTTCTGTTGAGCGCTTACGGGATACACCTGTTGCTCGATCGCCTCGATCGGCGTGGTGGCGGGCGCGACGTCCACGCGCACCGGCTCGTGCAGCGTCGAGCCGACGATGCGCAGCACCTCCGGCGTCATCGTGGCCGAGAACAGCAGGTTCTGGCGAGCAGCGGGCAGCACGGCGATGATCGTGCGGACCTGCGGCCAGAAGCCCATGTCGAGCATCCGGTCGGCCTCGTCGAGGACGAGCACCTCGACGTGGGTGAGGTCCGCGGCGCCACGCTCCATCAGGTCGATGAGGCGGCCCGGGGTCGCGACGAGCACGTCCACGCCTCGCCTGAGCGCCTTGAGCTGGGGCTCGTAGCCGACGCCGCCGTACGCGACCGCCACGCGATGGCCGGTGTGCGCGGCAGTCCGCTGCGCGACCTCGGCGATCTGCACCGCGAGCTCGCGGGTCGGCGTCACGATCAGCGCGCGCGGGCCGCCGGGGGCCGCCTGGACGCGCTGCATGATCGGCAGCACGAAGGCCGCCGTCTTGCCCGTGCCGGTCTGAGCGCAGCCGACGACGTCGCGGCCGGCCAGGACGTGCGGGATGGCTTCACGCTGGATGGGGGTCGGGCGCGTGTGACCCATGGCCGCCACGGCCTCGAGCAGGCGTGGCGAAAGACCCAGGTTGTCGAAACTCAAAGAGTCTCCTTCCTCGTGCGCCGTGTCGGGTCGCACTGCGAGCAGACGCAGTCGTCCTGGCACATCACGAGGAAAGCGGCGGACCACCGAGTCTTGGGTGGGCGTCCGCTCGACGCGGACGCTGTCATTGGAAGCATCATACACCCTTCAGCGCGCAATAGCGAGCGAGCGGGGGCGGACCGGAGTTCGACACGTCGATGACGCTCCCGTGCGCATCGGTGCGATAGGCGTACGGCGCCTCGGTCGTGCTGATTCTCAGCGGCAGGCAGCAGCAGGCCCGCCTCACGCCGCTCCTGCCCCCGGCCGCACCATGTCGTGCCAGGCACGGAAACGGGCCGCGTGCCGGCCGCGCACGACCACCAGGTGGTTGCCGAGCGGCGCGCGTAGAAGCTCCCCGACGTCGCCGTCCTCGACGCGGACCGTGACCTGCGTGCGGCAAAGGTCCTCCGCCTCCCCTGTAGCCACGATCTCGCCCTCCGCGATCCATGCGCGCTCGAGCATCGCACCGCCGATGCGCAGGAGGGTGACCGGCCCGAGCGGCATCGCGCCTTGGATGCCGACGCCCAGCCCGGACTCGAAGTGGGAGCGAAGCCGGTAGCTCTCCACGATCGAGAGCGGGACCGTGCAGTGTGCGAGGACGATCTCCTGCCCCTGCTCGTCGACGCGGGCCGGATTCGCCATCCACGGCGTGGCGCCCACGAGGTGCTGCGCCCACAGCATCGCGATGGTGCTCGGCACGTCACCTTCGCACCCGGCGATGACACCCTCGTCGATGAGCGCGGCAAGCGCAGCGCAGCCGGTCGTCCTCGACCTCAAGACGAGGTCGAAGCAGCGCACCGTGAGCGCGTCGAGGTCATATTCGCGCACGATACCGCGCAGCGCCGCAACGACCCGGCCGGCTTCCAGCAGGTCGTGCTCGCTCGGCTCTACGCACGCGCGTGCGCCCGCGCGCAGGCGGTCGGCCTCGGCGAGCGCAGCGACATCCGGCGTCGCCGCCACCGCGTCGAACAGCCGGGCGATCGGGACGTCCACGAGCTCGGGGCCCCACGACGACCGCACGGTCTGCGCGTCCGGCATGCTCGCCACGAGCCAGTCGGACGGCTCCCCCACCCGCCCGACGCGCGCCCCCGCGAACACGCGGGCCACCGCCACGCCCTCGGCGGCTTCCGCAAGCGTGCGTCGGCCGGCGTCGTCAGCAGGCCCGCCAAGGTAGACGACGCGCCCGGCGGACCCGTCGCGCTGCAGCCGAGCGAGCGTCTCGAGCGACGCCGGAAGCGAGTTGTTCGACGGGTGCGCGATGAGCAGCACGGGATCGACGACGCCGCGCGATCGGAGCTGCTCGACGGCCCCAAGCACGATGCCTTCGGTGCCGCCCGTGGCCACGAAGAACGCGACCGGGAGCTCGCTCGCCTCGTCGATCGAGCCGAGACACGTGCCGCCCGCGTCCTCGAGCAGCGGCCCGTACGGCCCCATGATGCGCTCGACGGTGGCCGGATCGTCGGCGAGCACCGACGCCTCCGGCAGGTACCCGAACCTCGCACCCATCGTTCCTCCTCCGTGCTCGTGCAACGCATTTTCGCCCGCACCCGTAACCTCGCGCCCGACGCGAGCGTTTCTTGTGTGTGTCAGCATCCCCCTCAGCTGACACTCCTTCGTGCCGGCCCTCCCCTCGGCCGGCACGCTCTTTTTCCACATCACATCGGCGTCTTGCGACCCATGAGCGCGATGAACGCTTCGGCGATCTCCGGGTCGAACTGCGAGCCGATGCAGCAGTCGATCTCGTGCAGCGCCGCAGAAGGCGACATCGCGAAGCGGTACGGACGCTCGGAGGTCATCGCGTCGAACGCATCGCACACCGCGAGCAGTCGCGCCTCGAACGGGATGCGCTCACCGCGCAGTCCGTCGGGATAGCCCGTACCGTCGTACCGCTCGTGGTGGTGCCGCACCCACGGCGCGACGTCGTCGAACCCGCTCGATCGCACGATGCGCTCGCCGAGAACGGGGTGCTCGCGCACGTGCATGACCTCGGCGGCCGTGAGCGGACCTCGTTTGCGCAGCACCCGATCAGACACGCCGATCTTGCCGACGTCGTGCAAAAGCGCGGCGATCTCCAACCGCCTGACGTGCTCATGCGGCAGCCCGAGCTCGCGCCCGAGCTCGGTCGCAAGCAGCGCGACGTTCTTTGAGTGGAACTGGGTGGCCGCATCGCGCGCATCGACCGCGACCGCGAGCGCGCGCACGGCGCGCACCTGGGTCTCGACCTCGAGGTGCTCGATCTCGTCTTTGGCGTCGAGGGCGGTGATGACCTTCGGGTCGTACACGGCGAATCCGCCCCGGTCGTGCCGCTTCGCCCAGAAGAGCGAGCCTGCAGCACAGCGCATGAGCTCGCCACGGCCCCCCGCGTGCACCGGGTACAGCGCGATGCCCGCAGTCGCCTGCAGCGGTGCGCCTGACGGCCCTTTCACGGCACGGATCTCCGAGAGCGCGCGCACAACGAAGCGTTCGGCGTTCTCGAGCGACGCTCCGCCCATGATCACGGCGAACTCGTCGCCGCCGAGCCGTCCGACGACGTCTGAAGAGCGCACGGCGCACGCGATAGCATCGCCCGCCGCCTTGAGGGCCGCGTCGCCCGCTTCGTGCCCGCACTCCTCGTTCAGGCCCCTGAAGCCGTCGATGTCGAACATCACGAGCGCGACGGTGCCGCCGTTGCGATCGGCGATGTCGAGCTCGGTCTGAAGCGCGTCCTGGAACGGCCGGTACGCGAGCAGGCCGGTCACCGGGTCTGTCGAGAGCATCGTGAGCAGCCGCCGGTTCTCAAGCACGGCGAGCGCCTGCCGCACTGCCACGACAGCAGCGATCGCGCCGCCGAGCACGAACAGCGGGCCGCGGTAGCCGTCAGGCACGCTCGTCGCACCAGCCGCTATCGAGAAAACCACCGAAGCGGTGAGGCCGAGCGGGATCGCGGCCGCCACCGCCACGTGCGACCGCGGCATCCGCTGCGGCAGCGGCAGCACGCTAGCGGACGGTCGCACCCCTTCGTGCAGCCGCGCCAGCATGCCAGCGAATGCGAGCGACATGCCTGACATCCACGCGACCTCGATGGCGGCGTCCCACGCGCTCGTCTGCCGAACCATGGTTCCGTACAGCCACGCGGGCCAGAGCGTCGTCGCCAGCGCATACACCCACAGACCGCCGAGCACCCGTCGGAACCACGGCTCGGGCGAGGAGGCGACATCGAGCCCGAAGTTCGCGGCGACGGAGATGAGGAGCAGCGCCCCGAGACCGCTGTACGCCGCAGCAGCGACGCCTTGCGCGCACGTGAAGACGCCCTCGCGGGAGAGCGGGACGACGACGAGCACGAGCACGACCGCGACCACGGAAAGCGCCACACCGACCGCGTCGATGCCGTGCCGCACCCGAGCGAGCGTGCTGTACGCGCGCAGGTCGGCGGCGCGGGCGAGCGCAGCGATCATCATGACGGCCGCTGCCACCGTGAGGACCTCGGCAGCGACAGGCCATCCGGACTCGATGCGCGCGCCGAGCACGACGCGCGCGCTCACGAGCGTCTCGCTCGTCGCGACGAGCACGATCGCTGCAGCGAGCGCGCGCAGCAGCCGACGCTCATGCGCGGCCGCCTTGAGCGCGATGAGGACCGACGAGATCCCGGCCGCCCAGAACGGCAGCAGGTACGCGGCCTGACGCACGGGTTCGAGGCGCTGGTCCGGAGCGGACACGCTCAGCACGAGATAGGTGCCGGCGAGCAGGAGCCACAGGGCGACGAGCGGCGCTATCGGCCGCACAGATGCCGTGCGCGCCTCTGGGCGCTGCGCTGCGGTCGCCTCAGCGTCCATTCGCCGCCTTTCGTCGGTCGAACGAGCGTGTCAGAGCCGTGCCATACTATAGCGTACACGAGGACAAGGGCTTTGGAGGGCACGATGAAGCGCGTTGTCATGGTGGTCGCGCCGCAGCAGTTCCGCGACGAGGAGTACGAGCACCCGCGCGAGGTGCTCCGTGCGCGCGGCGCCGAGGTCGTCACCGCGAGCACGCACGCTGGCGAGTGCATCGGCCGGTTCGGCGCGAAAGCGCAAGCCGACGCGGCGATCGGCGAGGTCGACCCCGAAGAGTTCGACGCCGTGCTCTTCGTGGGCGGAGCGGGCTCGGCGGTCTACTTCGACGACGAGCGCGCGCACGAGCTCGCCCGCAGCATCGCGCAGCGCGGCGGGGTGGTGGCAGCCATCTGTATCGCGCCGAGCACGCTCGCGCACGCGGGGCTGCTCCGCGGCAGGCGAGCGACCGCCTACCCGACGCAGAAAGACGACCTCGTCGCACACGGCGCGACGTGGTCCGACGGCCCGGTCGAGGTCGACGGGCGCATCATCACCGCCAACGGCCCGGACGCCGCGCGAGCGTTCGGTGAGGCCGTCGCCGACGCACTGGGCCTGTAAGACCGAAAGGAGCGACGATGCAGCTGAAGATGTACCGCTGCCGCATCTGCGGCGAGACCTACCTCGGGTACGAGGCGCCCGAGAACTGCCCGTTCTGCGGTGCGCACAAGGAGTACCTGGAGGCGCCCGAGAAGTACGACCCGGCCATCAACGCGGTTGCGCTCACCGAAGTCGAGCGGGCCGACCTCGAGGCCTCGATCGAGCTCGAGCGCTCCAACACCCGCTTCTACCTCGGCATGGCCGAGCGCAAGGACAACGACACGCTCCGGTCGGCCTACAAGCGTCTGGCGCGCATCGAGGCGGAGCACTGCTCGCTGTTCTGCAAGCTCGCCGGCGTCCCCAAGCCCGAGGACCTCACGGTGCCAGGCGAGACCACCGGTTCGTGGGCGAGCGACATCGAAGAGTCGTTGCGCCGCGAGAACCGCGCGAGCTCGCTGTACGCGACCTTCGCCGAGCGTGCGACGAACCCCCGGCTGAAGGAGGTCTGGGACGCGGTGAGCGCCGTGGAGGCCGACCACATCACGCTCGACGAGCTCGCGAAGCAGTACCTGTAGGCCGCCGCGGGCCGGAGCCTCGGCTACAGCTCCTTATGAGCGAACAGAGCGGCGGCCGCGCCGAGCGCTGCTGCCGAGAGGAGCGCTGCGGCCGCAAGCGGCCACGAAAGCGGCGGACGATCGCCTGCGAGCAGCGCGCCCGGGGCGCCGATGAGCCCTGCGGGGGTGTGCTCGACCGCCCAGCGCGAGAGCGACGCGATGCTGATGGCGGCGTAGACGCCGATTCCGACGCCGGCCGCGCCGCTCGGGCTTTGCACAAGCACAGACGCGAGCGTCATCACCGCCACGAGGAAGAGCGCCCACGCGAGCCACGCCGCCGTCGGCTGCACGATCGGCCGCAGCGGAGCCTCGCCGAACACGGCGAGCGTCACGGCCCAGGTGGCCGCAGCGCCGAGGAGCGTCGTGGCCGTCACGAGCACGGCGTTCGCAGCGGCCTTCGCGAGCACGAACGCGGGGCGTGAGACGGGCTTCGTGAGCACCATGATCGCTGTGCCTGACCGCACCTCCGAGGCCACCGTCCCGCCGAGCATGATCACGAGCGCGAAGGTGACGATCTGGGTGAGGTTCTTCACCCACTGCGCGTAGGCGTCCTTCCAGGTCGGTTCCGGCAGGCGGATGACGGCGCCGCCGAGCTGCTCGCTCGACATCGATCGCAGGATCTCCGGCATGACCTTGGCGAGCACGGGACCCGTGAGCGCGAACACCACGACGATCGACGGCAGCACCCAGATGCGCCAGGTGCGCGCGATCTCGCGGAGCTCCTTGAGGAAGAACGGCCGGAACCCCCGCATCACGACGCTCTTTCCACGAGCTCGACGAACACGTCTTCGAGCGTGGGCTCGACGGTCTCGAAGCGCACGAGACCGGCGCCTGCTGCCGCCACGATCGCGGGCACGTCGCGCTGCGCGGACCCCGGGTCGCTCACGGCCGCCTCGATGCGCGCGCCAATGCGCGTGACGCCGCGGCACCACGCCGCCGCTGCCACCGCTCGCTCGACGCGCTCGACGTCGCCCGCGACTTCGAGCGCAACCTTCCGGCCCGCACGCGACCGGATCTCGTCGACGCTCGCGTTCGCGACGACGCGTCCCCGGTCGAGGATCGCGACCTCATCGCACACTCGCTCGGCATCCGAAAGGATGTGCGTCGAGAAGAACACCGTCGCCTTGCCCGCGAGCGCCTCGATCATGTCGAGGACCTCCTTGCGGCCGATGGGGTCGAGCGCCGAGGTCGGTTCGTCGAGGACGAGCAGCGCAGGAGCGTTCATGAGCGCCTGAGCGATGCCGAGCCGCTGCTTCATGCCGCGCGAGTAGCCGCCGATGCGCGTGCGGACGCCGGCAAGCCCGGCGGCCTCCAGAAGCACGCCGGCGCGCTTTTTCGCGACGCTGCTTTCAAGGCCGAAGAGCGACGCCACGAACGCGAGGTACTCCTCCCCCGTCATCCACTCGTAGAAGGCCGGCACGTCCGGCAGGTACCCGACGCGCGACGACACCTCGAAGCCTGCGCTCGTCACCTCGCGGCCGAGCACCCGCACCTCGCCTGAAGTGGGGCGCGCAAGCCCCGTGAGCAGCCGGATCGTCGTCGTCTTGCCTGCGCCGTTCGGGCCGAGGAAGCCGAAGATGACCCCGCTCGGGACGCGAAGGTCCACGCGATCGAGCGCCACGACGTCGCCGAAGCGCTTCGTCACACCAGCAAGCTCGACGGCGGCATCAGTCGTCATCGCTCGCCTCGCCGCTCCCGTAGAGCATCTTGGCTGCGCGCGCCATCGTCTCGCCGGCCACGCCAGCGCCAGGCTCCTTTGCAGCGACCTCGGGAGTCCGCCCGACGGCCAGGAACACGACGGCTCCGATGAGGTTCACGAACAGGATGATGAGCACCCACGGCCACTTCTTGCCCAGCCTGATGCGCTCCGCAGGTGTGCGCGCGAGCACGATGAGCGCCGCCGCCTCCACGCCGATCTGCACCGCGCCGAGCACGACGAACGCCGCTCGCACCGCTGTCGGAAGGTCCGCCCACGAGGTCTGCATCATCACGCGCTCCTTCGGTCGCCCGCGTCGCTCAGCGGGAACGCCTGCAGTTCCGGGCCCGTCATCGCACGCTCCCTCGTTCCGCCACCGATTCGAACACCTTCCGGTACTCCGGCGCGAGCCGCTGCACCGTGAACGGCTCGGCGATGCGCCGCGCGGCGCCTGGGGCCGGCCGGTCGAGCACGAGCGCGCGCAGCCGGGCCACGAGCTCGTCATGGCTGCCGTAGCGGTGCTCCGCCGGATAGAGCTCGGGGTACGCAAGCCGGTCGGGCACCACGGGCCAGCATCCAGCGTAGCACGCCTCGACCATCGCGAGCCCGAAGAACTCGTTGCGCGCGGTGGACACCGCAACGTCCGCGCTCGCGAGCAGCGCTGCATACGCGTCCCGGCCCTTAGGCTCGCCGAGAGCGGCCAGGCGCGATCCGAGACCGGCGGCCATGCGCTCGACCTGCTCGCGCGTGTCGCGGAACGCCTGTCCTGCCACCGCGACCTCGAAGTCGAGCCCCTCGGCGGCCAGCTCGTGCACGGCAGCGAAGAACGCCTCCGGGTCCTTGTCGTGCTCCCACCGGTGCGGCCACACGATGCGGACGCGCTCGCCCCGGCGCGCCGCGTGCGCGTCGAACGGACGCGGGTCGAACGGCGGCGGGAGCACGGCCGACTTCGCGGCGATCCGCTCCGGCACGCCGCGTGGCACGAAGTCAGGGAACTGCTTGAGGAACGGCCCGATGCGCTCCACGAACCCGTCAAGGTGCCACTGGGTGGTGAACAGGCACGCGTCTGCTGCAAGCGCGCTCGTGATGTTCGTGAGCGGGAACTGGAAGTCCCACTCGGCCTCGTGCCGCACCGGGTACATGAGCTGGTTCTCGTGAAAGTACACGACGCTCGGCACGCCGTCGAGCGCGGGGCGCGACAGCGCCAGGAGCTCCGGCAGGTTCACGAACGTGCTCGCGTACACGAGGTCCCACCGCACGCCGGACGCGTGCAGCCTCGCGACCTCCTCGGCCATGAGGATCGCCGCGCCGCGCATCCGCCACTTCCACTTCCGCGCAGGCAACGCGAGCAGGTCGTGCTCCCACCCGAGTTCAGGCAGGAGCGCGTCCAAGACGGCCTTGTGCGAGCCGCCGAAGTACGGCTCAACGATAAGAACGCGCATCGTCCGACGAAGGCCAGGCGCGCGGAGCGCGGTACACGGGGCTCGCGAAGTCGATCCACCGCATGCTGGAGACGGCGTCGCTCACCATACGCTCGACCTCAAGGAGAGATTCAGCAGCGTCGACCTCCTCGATGCGCGCGTGCGTCTCGGGCGTGCGCGGCATGAACAGCGTACAGCAGTCCGTCTGCGGGCGCGTCGAGATCTCGAACGTGCCGATCCTGCGCGCTTCTGCCGCGATCTCCTGCTTGTCGCTGCCGATGAGCGGACGGAACACCGGCCGGCGCGCCACGGCGTCGATGGCCGCGATGTTCTCGAGCGTCTGCGAGGCGACCTGCCCGAGCGACTCGCCGGTCACGAGCGCTTTGGCGCGCTCCTCATCGGCGATGCGCTCCGCGACGCGCACCATGAGCCGCCGGTAGAGCAGCACCCGCAGGTCCGGGGGCGCGGCAAGCGAGATCTCCCGCTGCAGGTCGCCGAAGCGCACGACGTAGATGCGTCCGAGACCGCCAGTGCGCTCCAGCACGCGCCCGATCTCCGTCACCGCTTCCTCGGAGCTCGCGTCGGTGTGCGGGCGTCCGGAGAAGTGCACGCCCACGACGACCGCGCCACGACGGATGATGCGCCATGCCGCCACGGGCGAGTCGATGCCTGCCGACAGCAGCGCCACGACACGCCCTGCGCTCCCGGCCGGAAGCCCGCCGGGGCCTTGCACCTTGCGCGCGTACACGAACGCCTGGTCGTGCACGACGTCGATGTGGCAGGTGACGTCGGGGGTCGTGAGGTCGACTCCGAGCCCGGTCTCACGCCGTACCCGCTCCCCCACCCGACGGGCGATCTCGACGCTCGGCTCGGGATGGTCGGTCGCAGACCGGCGCGCCTTGATCGCGAATGTGCGCGCGCCGTCGGCCGCCGCTCGCGACACGGCCGCGACCGCCGCTTCCTCCATCGCGCGCGGCTCGCGCGACACGACGAGCGCCTCGGCCACGAACGCGACCCCGGGCACCGACGCGAGACGCTCGATGGCGGCTCCGGGATCCTCGTCTTCCAACGGCACGACGAGACGGCTCGCCACGATGCGGATGCGGCGAGCGTCCGGCCACCCGAGCGCGAAGGCGAGGTTCTCTTGCAGCCTGCGCTCGAAGGTGCGCTTGTTGTGGCCCTTCAGCCCGATCTCGTGGTAGTGGACGAGCGCTGCGTGCGATGCCATGGCGCCCCCGAGAACGTGACGCGCCCTCGAGCCGACGGCACGGGGCGCGCGCGGATCCCGACTGCCGTCGAGCGCTACTTGTAGCTCTCGGCGGTCCGGACGTAGCCGATGTCGCCGTTCGCGATCTCCTCGAGCGCGATCGACAGCGGCTTGGTCTTGGTGAGCTGCGCGATCTGCGGCGTCTGGATCGACTGCAGCGCGAGCGTGGCCTGGTCGCGGATGCCGCGGACCATGTCGTTGATCTGGCGGGCGCGGCGCGCGGCCACGATGCACAGCGTGTACTTCGAGTCGACCTTCGACAACAGCAGGTCGATGTCCGGTTCGATGACCATCTACGATCGCCTTCCTAGGAGGGATTCTGCGATGCCCACGAGCTCGTCTGCGGCTCGGGCGACGTCGTCGTTTTGTACCACATAGTCGTATGTCCCCACAAGCGCGAGCTCTCTTTCGGCCGTCTTCAGGCGCGCCGCGATCTCCTCGTCGGACTCGGCCCCGCGTTTGCGGATGCGCCGCTCCAGCTCCTCGAAAGACGGAGCGACGACGAAGACGCACACCGCGTCGTCGACGAGCCGGCGGACCTGCTGGGCGCCTTGGGGATCGATCTCGAGCACCACGAGCCGGCCCTCGGCGATCTTCTTTTCGACGTCGCTTCGGAGCGTCCCGTAGCGGTTGCCGTGCACCTCCGCCCACTCGAGGAACTCGCCGGCCTTCACGAGACGGTCGAACTCCTCGGGCGAGACGAAGCGGTAGTCGACGCCGTCCACCTCGCCGGGGCGGGGCGGCCGCGTCGTCGCCGACACGGACACCCACGCCTCGGGAACGCGCTCGACGAGCCGGTCGACCAGCGTGCCTTTCCCAGCGCCTGACGGGCCAGAGATGATGAGCAGCCGACCTCGCGGCCTCTGCGCGCTCGTGCGCTCGGTCACGCCGTGCTCGATCAGCCCAGACGCTCCATCAGGCCCTCGCGCTGGCGAGCTCCCAGACCCTGCACGCGACGGCTCTCGGAGATCTCGAGCTCCTCCATGATCTTCTGGGCCTTGGCGCGGCCGAAACCGGGCAGGCTCTCGAGCAGAGCGGAGACCTTCATCCGGCCGATGACCGGATCGTCGGCGCGCTTCATCACCTCGGCGAAGCTGATCTCGCCGCTCTTGATCTTCCGGCGCAGCTCGGCGCGCTCCTGGCGGGCCTTCGCGGCCTTCTCGAGCGCTGCTTTGCGGTCTGCCTCGGACAGCTTGGGCAGGGCCATCGTTCCTCCTCGTGACTCGAACCGACCGGACACGGCGCACCGTTCATGTCGGTGCGCGAAACGGACGCACGGCGAAGATACTACCTGTGACCAGCGAGAATGCCAAGCGATTTCGCTACAGCCGCCTGCTTCCGGGCGAGTACAGCGGCACGCCGGCGGCGCACAGCGCGCACGAATCCGGCTCCCAAGAGTCGACCTCGAGTCGAAGAAGAGGGTACAGCGGGACGTCGAAGACCTTCGGCCCGCCGCGGTCGATGATGGACGTCACGGCCACCGGCTCCCCGCCGGCCTCGCGCACCAGTCCGATGACCTCGGCCACCGATCCGCCCGTCGTGACCACGTCTTCTACCACCAGCACCCGCGCGCCCGCTGGAACCGAGAAGCCGCGCCGGAAGGTCATCGCGCCGTGCTCCCGCTCGCTGAAGATGAACTTCACGTCGAGCGCCTGCGCGACCGCAAACCCGATGATGATGCCGCCGACTGCCGGCGCCGCCACGAGGTCGATGCCGTTCACCGAAACGCGCTCGGCCATCGCCTGCGCAAGCCGCGTCGTGAGACCCGGGTCTTCCAAGACGCGCGCGCACTGCACGTACGTGTCCGAGTGCCGTCCGCTGGTGAGCTGGAAGTGCCCGCTCAAGACGGCGTCGGCCTGCTTGAGCGCCTCCAGCACCTCGGTTTCGGTCATGCCTGCGGCCATGCGGCCTCACTCCCCTTCCACGATGCGTTCGAGCGCCGCGACGGGATCCGGCGCGGCAGTGATCGGACGGCCGATGACGAGGTGCGACGCGCCGGACCCGAGCGCGGCTTCCGGCGTCGCGATGCGCGCCTGGTCGTCCGCAGCGGCCCACGACGGCCGCACGCCTGGCGTCACGACGAGGGCGTCCGGCCCGAGGAGCGCACGCATCGCGCGGGCCTCGCTCGGCGCGCACACCACGCCATCGCACCCGTTGTCGCGCGCGAGCGTGGCCAGAAGCTCCACCTGCTCGGCGGGCGGCCGTGCCACGCCCACGGCGGCGAGCCCCGCCGCATCCATGCTCGTGAGCACGGTGACCGCCACGATCGACGGCCGAACCCCGCCAGTCTTGGCCGCCGCGGCCGCCTGCGCTGCGGCAGCGAGCATCGCTGCGCCGCCTGAGGCGTGAACGGTGAGCATGTCCGCGCCGACGTGCGCGAGCGCCCGGACGGCGCCTGCGACCTGGTGCGGGATGTCGTGCAGCTTCAGGTCCACGAACACGCGGTATCCGAGGCGCTTGAGCTCCTCGACGACCGCCCGCCCGCCCATCGCGTACAGCGTCAGCCCGACCTTCATCCAGCCGACCCTGCCGGCGAGCGAGCGCGCCACCTCGAGCGCCCGCTCGGGGTCGTCGTAGTCCAGCGCAACGATGATCTTCTCGCGCACGGTCCTCACCTTCCGAACAGCGTTGGGCGTTCTTCCAAGCCTTGCCACAGCGTGTGGCTGTTCGCGCCGTACTCGTTCATGCGCTTCACGACGAGCCGCTGCGTGCCGTCGTCGGTGACGTCGACGTACGCCTGGACGAGGAGATGCCGCTCGGAATCCCAGGCAGGCACGCTGTCCGGCTGCTGATCACGGCCCAGCGAGAGGTCGAAGGCGCCAGACTCGCCGATCCGGTACACGGACCCGCCGACCCACCAGACCATCCCGTGCTCGCTCGCTCCCAGAGGCCCCCATGCCATCGGCATCGCCAGGACTGTCGCGTCGATCCTGGACGCATCGTCGTCGAGCGAACGCTTCGTTGCGCCGTCTGGGGAGACGGCGAGCCTGACGATCTGGAGCGATGCACTCCACGTGCCGTCCGAGGTGGAGGACGCGGGGTCGGACGACCACGACGGCTCGATCCACACCAGCACGTCCTCGTTCGGATCCCACATCGCTGCCGGGGCCAGCCCCAAGGCGGGCACCTCTTGAGAGCTCACAGGCCGGCCCGTGGACGGGTCGACGACGTGGATCATCCGGACGGGTCGGTACGCCGCCGGCCTGGCCGCGATCTCGTCGGGATCCTCGGGCAGCAGCTCCTCCACGGCGAACCAGCGGCCAGAGGGCGACCAGCCCACCGGCACCAGCGTGCGCTCTGCTGAGACCGCACCCAGCGCTTCTGTCGTCGACGGGCTGCCGCCCGTCGGTCCGAACGCGAGCCGCGACGGCCCTGCGCCGAGCGTTCCGTCTCCCGTGAGGAAGGCCGAAACGCCTCCGGGGCCGGCGATCGGCTCCCACCTCTGCTCGGACGGCGCCTCGTGCGGCGCGCGTTCGTCGAGCCGCCAGACGAGCAGCTGCTCCGGTACGTGGTCGAAGGTATCGCCAAGGCCGTCTGCCGTCAGACCGGCTTCGGGATCGACCTTCTCGATCCACACGACCGGGGCGACCGGCTCCACGAAAAGCGCCCGATAGCCCTCGAGCACCCGGCTGCGGCCCTCGGCGACGTCGATGGCGACGACGACCGGCACGCCTGCGGCCGTCGCGTGCTGCACGACGACGTACCGTCCGTCGCCGGTCGTCCGCGCCACGGTGAGGTATCCGCTCCCCGCAACGGCCACGTCCTGGTCGAGGACCGTCTCGCTCTCCGGACCACCGAAGACCGCATCCAGGGCCTTGAACGCGTACCTCACGCCGAGAGCGCATTGGCCGACGATGACGAGCGCGAGCACTGCGTAGAGGACGCGGCGGCGCCGGGTCAGCGCGGGAGGCGGTGGTGTCGGCACCGGGAGAGGCGCCGGCTGCACCGGCCTGGCAACCTGGCTCTCGTCGCTCATCTGCCTCGTCTTCCGCCCCTCACGAGCCGCTCTGCGTGCCGTGCGCTGCGCCGACGAGGTCGGAGGCGCGCTCGATCCCCCGCTCGCGGCAGTACGCTTCGATACCGTCGAGGATGCGCGTCATCGCTGCCGGGTCGACGAAGTTCGCGGTCCCCACCGCCACGGCGCTCGCTCCGGCGAGCAGGAACTCGACGGCGTCGTGCGGCGCCGCGATGCCCCCCATCCCGATCACCGGGACGCTCACGGCCTCGTAGACGTCCCACACCATACGCAGCGCGATCGGCTTGATCGCGGGGCCGGACAGCCCGCCCACCCGCCGGGCGAGCACCGGGCGCTGCGTCCGCACGTCGATCGCCATGCCGAGCAGCGTGTTGATGAGGCTCACCGCGTCAGCGCCAGCGTCGACCGCTGCACGGGCGATGCCAGCGATGTCAGTGACATTCGGGCTCAACTTCACGATGAGGGTCTTCGTCGTGACGGAGCGCACCGCCGCCGTCACCGCGGCGGCCGCCTCGCACGACGTCCCGAACTGCATGCCGCCCGCGTCCACGTTCGGGCACGAGATGTTGAGCTCGAGGGCCGAGACCCCCTCTTCGCGCTCGAGCCTCTCCGCGACGGCCACGTACTCGTCGATGGAGTGACCGCTCACGTTCACGATCACCGCGAGGTCCTGCGACCGGAGCCACGGCAGGTCGTTCGCACAGAACGCTTCGACGCCGGGGTTCTGCAAGCCGATCGAGTTCAGCATGCCCGAGGCGGTCTCCACGATGCGCGGTTGCGGGTTGCCAGGCCACGGCTCCAGCGACACGCCTTTCGTGACGACCGCTCCGATGCGGGAGAGGTCGACGAGCCCAGCGTACTCGCGCCCAGACCCGAACGTGCCGGACGCGGGAATCACGCACGAACGCAGCGTCAGGGCGCCGATCCTCACGCTCAGGTCGACCTTCGGCTCGCTCATCGCTTCAGCCCCTCGACCTCGTCTTGAGCCCACACGACGTCTGCCGCGTCGAACACCGGGCCGTCAGCGCACGCCCGCTTCAAGCCGGATCTCGTCGTCACCGTGCACGAGAGGCACGCGCCGACGCCGCACGCCATCAGCCGCTCGAGCGAGACCTGGCACGCGACGCCCGCATCGCGCGCAGCCGCGGCCACCGCGCACATCATGGGCTCGGGACCGCAGGCGTAGACGACGTCCGGCCGGATTTCCTCGATGAGCCCGGGCACGAGCGCCGTCACGAACCCACGCACGCCCGCGGAGCCGTCGTCGGTCGCCGTCGCGACCGTCCTGGCGACGCGCTCGAAGAGGTCCCGCGCCACGAGGCGCTCTGCCGTCGGCGCGCCCTGTGCTACCGTGACGGCGACGCCGCGCGCGGCGAGGTCCTCTGCGAGCATGCCGAGCGGGGCCGCACCGAGCCCGCCCGCCACGAGCAGCGCGTGCGCGGCGCCGTCCGGGACGCTCCACCCGGTGCCGAGCGGTCCGATGGCGTCCATCGCATCGCCCGGCTCACGCGATGAAAGCCAGCGCGTGCCCGTGCCGACGACCTGGTACAGCACCTCGATCGTCTCGCCGTGCGCGCGGTGCACGGAAAACGGCCGCCTGAGGATGAACGCCGTGCCTTCGGCGATCCTCAGGTGCACGAACTGCCCTGGCAGCACCGACTGGGCGATGCGCGGAGCGCGGAGCGCAACGAGCCCGACGCCGGTGGCGACGCGCTCGTTCGCCTCGACCACGACCTCCTCGACGACGCGACGGTCCGCGCTCATCGGAGCGCTCCATCGCCGTACATGTCCTGCAGCGCGATCACCGAGAGGCGCCCCGCCTTCATCGCCTCGATCGCCTGCACCACGGCCTGCGCCGCCTGCAGCGTCGTGATGTTCGTCACGCCGTGCTGCACCGCCGCCGTGCGGATGTGGTAGCCGTCGGAGCGCGTCTCGCGCCCGAACGGCGTGTTGATGACGAGCGAGATCTCTCCGTTCTTGATCGCGTCCACCACGTTCGGCCGCCCTTCGTGGACCTTCAGCACCACCTCGACAGGAACGCCAGCCGCTTTGAGCGCCCGCGCGGTGCCGCTCGTCGAAAGGATGCGGAAGCCGAGCTGGTGCAGGTGCCGCGCCACCGGCACGATCGCGCGCTTGTCGCGGTCGCACACGGAGATGAACGCCGTGCCGCCGTCCGGAAGCGAGTAGTCGATGGCGAGCTGCGACTTCGCGTACGCGCTGGGGAAGTCCTCGGCCACGCCCATGACCTCGCCGGTGGACTTCATCTCCGGCCCGAGCACGCTGTCCGTGCCAGGGAAGCGCCCGAACGGCATCACCGCCTCTTTGACGCAGAAGCGGCCGAGGTCCCGGTCTTCCGGCGGCAGGCCGAGCTCTGCGAGGCGCACACCCGCCATCACGCGCGCTGCGACCTTCGCGAGCGGCACGCCGGTGGCCTTGCTCACGAACGGCACGGTGCGCGACGCGCGCGGATTCACCTCCAGCACGTAGACAGCCTCGTCTTTCACGGCGAACTGCACGTTCATCAGCCCCACGACGCCGAGCCGAAGCGCGAGCGCGCGCGTGTGCGCCTTGATGCGCTCGATGGTCTCGCTGCCGAGCGAGAACGGCGGGATGCAGCACGCCGAGTCGCCCGAGTGGATCCCGGCCTCCTCGATGTGCTCCATGACGCCGCCGATGTACACGCTCTCGCCGTCGCACACCGCATCCACGTCGACTTCGATCGCGCCTTCCAAGAACCGGTCGAGCAGCACCGGGTGGTCGGGGCTCACCGCCGTCGCCTCCTCGATGTACCGCTTCAGGTACTCGTCGGAGTACGCGATCACCATGCCGCGGCCCCCGAGCACGTACGACGGGCGCACCAAGAGCGGGTAGCCGATCCGGTGCGCGACTTCAAGCGCCTCCTCGACCGTCGTCGCCGTTCCCGCCGGCGGATACGCGATGCAAAGCTCGTCGAGCACAGCCGCGAACCGCTTGCGGTCCTCCGCGAGATCGATCGCTTCCGGCTTCGTGCCGAGGATCGGCACGCCAGCGTCTTCGAGCGCGTGCGCCAACTTGAGCGGCGTCTGCCCGCCGAACGTCACGAGCACCCCTGCCGGCCGCTCGACCTCGCAGATGTCCATCACGTCCTCGAAGGTGAGCGGCTCGAAGTAGAGCTTGTCGGAGGTGTCGTAGTCCGTGGAGACCGTCTCGGGGTTGCAGTTCACCATGATGGTCTCGAACCCTATCTCAGACAGAGCGTACGCCGCGTGCACGCAGCAGTAGTCGAACTCGATGCCCTGACCGATGCGATTGGGGCCCGCGCCCAAGATGACGATCTTGCGCCGCGACGAGGGCGCCGATTCATCCTCGTCCTCGTAGGTCTTGTAGTAGTACGGCGTCTCGGCAGCGAACTCGGCCGCGCAGGTGTCGACCGCCTTGAACGTCGGCTTGACGTCGAGCGTTTCCCTGCGCGCGCGGACCGCGGCTTCGGTCGAGCCTGTGAGGTGCGCGATCTGCGCGTCCGACAGCCCGTAGCGCTTCGCCTCGCGGAACGCCTCGGCGGACACCTCGTCGAGCGCCCGCCCGCGGAGCAGCGCCTCGTAGCGCACCGCCTCAGCCATCTGCTGGACGAACCACGGATCGACGTGCGTGAGCGCAGCGACCTCTTCTACCGAGCGCCCGCGGCGCAGCGCTTCGGCCATGTACAGCGGTCGCCGCTCGTTCGGCGTCGTGAGGTAGCGGTCGAAGCGCTCCTCGTCGAAGGAGTCCTTCCCGTCGGATCCCAGGCCGTCCCTGCCGTTCTCAAGCGAACGGAACGCCTTTCCGAGCGCTTCGGAAAACGTGCGGCCGATCGCCATCACCTCGCCCACAGACTTCATGCGCGTCGTGAGCGTGGTGTCGGTGCCGGGGAACTTCTCGAAGACGAACCGTGGCACCTTCACGACGGTGTAGTCGATGCTCGGCTCGAAACACGCCGGTGTCTTCTTCGTGATGTCGTTGGGGATCTCATCGAGCGTGTAGCCCACCGCGAGCTTCGCCGCGATCTTCGCGATGGGGAAACCCGTCGCTTTCGACGCGAGCGCGCTCGAACGGCTCACCCTCGGGTTCATCTCGATGACGACCATGCGGCCGTCTGTCGGGTCGATCGCGAACTGCACGTTGCTGCCGCCGGTCTCCACGCCGATCTCGCGCATGATGGCGATCGAAGCGTCGCGCATCGCTTGGTACTCGCGGTCGGTGAGCGTCTGTGCTGGGGCCACCGTGATCGAGTCGCCGGTGTGCACGCCCATGGCGTCGAAGTTCTCGATGGAGCACACGATCACCGCGTTGTCGTTGCGATCGCGCATGACCTCCATCTCGAACTCTTTCCACCCGAGCACGCTTTGCTCGATGAGCACCTCACCGATCGGCGACAGCGCAAGACCGTGCGTGACGATGTCTCGCAGCTCGTCCACGTTGTACGCGACGCCGCCGCCTGCGCCGCCGAGGGTGAAGCTCGGCCGCACGACGACCGGGAATCCGATCTCGGCCACGATCTGCTCGGCGTCCGCAAGCGAGTACGCATACCCGCTTCTCGGCGTCTTAAGCCCGATGCGCGCCATCGCCTCGGCGAACAGGCGCCTGTCCTCGCCCTTCTTGATGACGTCGACCTTCGCGCCGATGAGCTCGACGCCGTAGCGGTCGAGCACGCCGGATTCCGCGAGCGCGACCGCGCAGTTCAGACCGGTCTGCCCGCCGAGCGTCGGCAGCAGCGCGTCAGGCCGCTCCCTCGCGATGATCTGCTCGACGAACGCAGGCGTGATGGGCTCGACGTACGTGCGGTCCGCGAACTCGGGGTCGGTCATGATCGTCGCGGGGTTGCTGTTCACGAGCACGACCTCGTAGCCGTCCTCGCGAAGCACCTTGCACGCCTGCGCGCCCGAGTAGTCGAATTCGCACGCCTGGCCGATGACGATCGGCCCTGAGCCGATCAGCAGGATCTTGTGGATGTCGTCTCTGCGGGGCATTGCGCTCCTCTACGGCACGATCAGGACGGGACACGACGCTTGCCTGAGCAGCGTCATCGATACGCTGCCCATGAGCACCTCCTGCACGGCGTTCCGACCGCGCGTACCGGTGATGACGCCGGTCGCCCGCCGCTCATCGAGCTCCGCAAGCACCTGGCGCGCAGGGTCGCCCGTGCGGATGACCACGCTCGTCGGGATGCCCTGCTGCTCGGCCATCGCCTCGAGCGCCTTCAGGTGGAACTCGGCACCTTCCTCCTGACGCCTGAGCTGCTCGCCTGAAAGCCCGGGATCCAGCACGTGCAGGAGGTAGAGCATCTTGATGCTTCCTTTCGGCATCTGGAGCGCCTGCATGAGCGCGCGGGACGCCGAGAGCGAGAAGTCGGTCGGCAGCACCACCACGTCGCCGAACCGCTTGAGCATCTGCGCGGGGTCGTCCTTCGAGCGTAGCAGGTCGAAGCGGGCCATCAGCAACGGCACCGACGCGTCACGGATGAGACGCTCGGAGATCGAGCCCTCGACGAGCTGCGAGACGATGCCCTTCGCGTGCGAGCCGCACAGGATCGCGTCGACTGTGCGCTCGGCCGCGAGCGCCGTCAGCGCGTCGAAGGTGTCGCCGGTCGGAACGCGCAGCTCGACGTCGTACCCGCTTTCTACGAGCGTCCCCGCAAGCTCCTGAAGCCGGGCCCTGGCTTCGTCCACCTTGCCGGCGATCACCGGGCCTTCCATGCCCGACGATTCCACCACGTGGACGAGCACGATCGAGCGCACCCCGAGCGCCGAGGCGCCCCGCGCGAATGCGAGCACGTCCAGGCACTCGTCGCTGAAATCGACCGGAACGAGGACTGTCGTGAGCATCATGCCTCCTTGCCTAGGCCGCCGGGCATCGCGAACACGTCCGTTTCGCCCTCCATGAGGCGGACGAACGAGCCGAACAGGTACTGCGCGTCGTGCGGTCCTGGCGCCGCCTCGGGGTGGTACTGGACGGAGAACGCCCGCTGGTCGAGCGCACGAACGCCCTCGACCGTCATGTCGTTGAGGTTGACGTGCGTGAGCTGGACGCGGCCGAACCGCTCGGACTCCACCACCGGCGCCACACCTGCCCGGACCCACGCCCCGAGGTCCGCAGGATCCATCGTGAGCCCGCCGCTCTCTTCGGGAAGGAGGCGTCCGACGCTCGCGAAGTCCACGCAAAAGCCGTGGTTCTGGCTCGTGATCTCGACGCGTCCGGTGAGCAGGTTCTTCACCGGCTGGTTGCCGCCCCTATGGCCGTACTTCAGCTTGTAGGTGGAGCAGCCGAGCGCAAGCGAGAGCATCTGGTGCCCGAGGCAGATTCCGAACACCGGCACCGAGCCCAGGAGCTCTCGCAGCGTGCCGTAGAGGTACGTGACGGCCGCCGGGTCGCCGGGCCCGTTGGCGAAGAAGACGCCGTCAGGCTCCATCGCGAGCGCTTCGTGCGCGCTCGTCGTGGGCGGCACGACGATGACGTCGCAGCCGGCTTCCGCAAGCCGCCTGAGGATGTTCCACTTGATGCCGGAGTCGAACGCCACGACCCGGTGCCTGGGGCGCACCGGCAGCACTCCCGTGTCGACCGGCAGCTCGCACCCGGGCGGCACCTCCGAGCCCCAGGTGAAGCGCTCGCGCACGGCGACCTCGGCCACGAGGTCGCGCCCGACGAGCCCCGGCGAGCGCCGCGCTTTCTCGACGAGCGAGCTCGGGTCGAGGTCGACGGTCGAGAGCACGGAGCGCATCGCGCCCGCTTCGCGCACGTGCTTCGTGAGGCGGCGGGTGTCGATGCCTTCGGCCGCGACGACGCCGAACCGCTCGAAGAACTCCGCGAGCGTCATCTCAGCTCGCCAGTTCGACGCGACCTCGGAGCAGCGGCGCATGACGAACCCCGCCGCGAACACCCCGCGCGACTCCATGTCGGCCGCGTTCACGCCGTAGTTGCCGATGTGCGGCATCGTCATGGTCACGATCTGCCCGGCGTAGGACGGATCGGTGAAGACCTCCTGGTAGCCGGCCATCGAGGTGTTGAAGACGATCTCGCCGGCGGTCTCGCCGTCTATACCGCACGCAACGCCCTCGAAGACCGTGCCGTCCTCGAGCGCGAGCAACGCACGCCTCGTGCGGCTCACAGCGGCACCACCTCCCCGCCTCTGAGCGCCCACCTGCCGCCGACGAGCACCTCGGTGGGCCGCCCGCGAAGCGTCTGGCCTTTGAACGGCGTGTTCCTCGACTTGCTCTTGAGCCACGCGACATCGACGTCTACTGGAGCATCAGGGTCTACGACGGTGATGTCCGCAGGCATCCCTGGCGCGATCCGCACCTCGGGAAGCCCGAACGCCGCCCGGGGACCGTGGCTCATCAACCGCACGACGTCGCTCCATCCGAGCACTCCCGGCTCCACGAGATGCGTGACGACGAGCGGCACCGCCGTCTCGAGCCCGATGATGCCGAACGGCGCAAGCTCGAACTCCAGCTCCTTCTCGTGAGCGGCGTGCGGCGCGTGGTCGGTCGCGATGGCATCGACGGTCCCGTCGAGGAGCCCCGCGACGAGCGCCTCGCGGTCCGCCCGCGTCCGCAGCGGCGGGTTCATCTTGAAGTCCGTGTCGTACGAGACGATCGCGTCCTCGTCCAAGAACAGGTGGTGCGGCGTGACCTCGCAGGTGACGCGCGCGCCGCGCCGTTTGGCCTGACGCACGAGCTCGAGCGATCCTGCCGTCGAGACGTGCGCGATGTGCACGCGGCAGCCCGTCAGCTCCGCGAGCCGCACCTCGCGCGCCACCATGACCTCCTCGGCTGCCGCTGGCTGCCCGGGAAGCCCCATCCGCGTCGACACGACGCCTTCGTTCACCGCGCCGCCGCCTGCGAGCGACTCGTCTTCGCAGTGACCGACGTACAGCGCATCGAACCCGGCCAGGTACTCCATCGCCGTGCGCGCCATGCCCGCCGACTGGATGCCGCGCCCATCGTCGCTGAACGCCACCGCGCCTTCCGCGAGCATGTCGCCGATCTCCGCGAGCTGCCGGCCTTCCTGGCCCCGCGTGAGCGCGCCGACCGGGTGGACGCGCACGAGCCCCTGCTCCTGGGCCCGTTCCACGACGAACCGCACCGCGGCGCCGGTGTCGCACACGGGCGTCGTGTTCGGCATCGCGCAGACCGCCGTGAACCCGCCGTGCGCTGCTGCCGCCGTGCCCGTCGCGATGGTCTCCTCGTCCTCGCGCCCGGGCTCACGCAGGTGCGTGTGCACGTCCACGAGGCCGGGCATCACCACCGTGCCGGAGCAGTCGATGGTCTCGCCTTTCGGTATCGTGATCCCCTGGCCGACCTCCACGATGACGCCATCGCGGACCACGACGTCTGCGACGGCGTCCAGACCGACGGCCGGGTCGACGACGCGGCCTCCCTTAAGCAGCAGCGCCACTGCCTTCACCTCCGAGCAGCAGGTACATGACGGCCATGCGGACCGCCACGCCGGCATTCACCTGGTCGAGCACCACGGAGCGCGGGGAGTCTGCGACGTCTGAGGAGATCTCCACGCCACGGTTCATCGGACCCGGGTGCATCACGATCATCTCGGGCTTCGCGCGCGCCAGTCGCGCAGCGTTCATCCCGTACAGGCGCGCGTACTCGCGCACGCTCGGAATCGGCATCGCGGCGTCACGCTCGAACTGGACCCTCAACATGTACGCGACGTCGAGTTCCGGCAGCACCTCGTCGAGCGAGTACGCCACCTCGGCGCCGAGCACGTCCGGGCGTGCCGGCATGAGCGTCTTCGGGCCGACGAGGATCGGCCGCGCTCCCACCATGCGCAGCGCGGGGACGAGCGAGCCCGCCACGCGCGAGTGCGCGATGTCGCCCACGATGCCGACGGTGATCCCCTCCAGCCGCCCCAGCGCCCGCCGCATCGTGAACAGGTCGAGCAGCGCTTGCGTCGGGTGCTGGTGGATGCCGTCGCCGCCGTTGACGATGTGCGCGTCCATGCACTCCGCGAGCACCTGCGGCGCGCCCGCGTACCTGTGGCGCACCACCACGAGGTCGCACGCCATCGCCGAGAGCGTCTTGGCGGTGTCGCGCAGGCTCTCGCCTTTGGCGGTGGCCGACGCCGACGCCGAGAAGTTCACGCCGTCGGCCGACAGCCGTTTCGCGGCGATCTCGAACGAGGTCCTCGTGCGCGTGCTCGGCTCGAAGAAGAGGTTGACGATGGTGCGGCCGCGAAGCGTCGGCAGCTTCTTGATGCGGCGCTCGTTCACCTCCGCGAACGAATCCGCCGTGTCCAAGATGAGCGCGATGTCGTCCGGCGTCAGGTCGTCCATCGTCAGGATGTGCGTGCAGGAGAGCATCACGCCTCCCCTCCCTCGGGCACGAGCTCGAGGATGTCCACGGCGTCGACGCCGTCCGTCTCGACGAACGATACCTTCACGCGCTCCTTGCGGGAGGTCGGGACGTTCTTGCCGACGAAGTCCGCGCGGATGGGAAGCTCGCGGTGGCCGCGATCGACGAGCACGGCGAGCTGGATGGCCGCCGGCCGGCCGTAGTCCATCACCGCGTCCATCGCAGCGCGGATGGTGCGGCCGGTGAACAGCACGTCGTCGACGAGGACGATCGTGCGCCCCTCGACGTCGAACGGGATGTCGGTGCGGTGCACCTCGGGCGACATCCGCGTCCCGACGTCGTCGCGGTAGAAGGAGATGTCGACGGTGCCCACCGGCACCCGGGCGCCTTCGATGCGCTCGATGCGCTCGGCGAGCCGCTGCGCCATCACGGCGCCGCGCGTGACGATGCCGGCAAGCGCGAGCCCCTCGACGCCTTTGTTCGCCTCGAGGATCTCGTGCGCGATCCTGACGAGCGCCCGGTCAATCGCCGTGGCGTCCATGACGTGCGCTTTCACGCGGTACTGCATGGATGCGCCTCCCTCGGCTCGGTGTACGAAAACGCCTCCTCGCCAGGCGGCAAGAAGGCGTCGCGACATCGTCTGAGCTGCAGCGCGGTGCTGGCTCTGGTCCGTATGCGGTTGCATCCTTGCCGGCCTCGCTGGACCGGTTTTAAAGGTCGTGCAGACGATACTACAGCCGCAAGCCGTGGGCAAGCGCTGCGTGAGCGCGCATGCGAGGAAGCCGTGGACCTACCCGCTCCGCCGCCTCGACCACGCCGCCACGAGGCGCGCGGCGCGGCGGGCGCGCAGCGGAGAGGCGACTGCGCAGCCTGCCTGCGCGGCGAACCGCTCGATGAGCGCGGCGGCCTCGGCAGGGCTCAGGCGGCCGCGCTCGCCGATCCCGGCCTCCAGCCAGGCCGCCATCTTCGCGTAGTCGGGCTGCGCCCCCGCGTCGAGGCACGCGAGCGGGCCGATCCTCGCCAGCTCCTCGGCAAGACTGCCTTCGATGCGCGGCTCTCGCCTCCCGAGACTCACGATGAAGAGGATTGTGTCGACCAGGAACGAGCGCGCCATGGTCACCACGACGACGAACGCAGCGACCGCAATGAACTTGATGATCCCAGCCATGCAGCCTCACCCCGCCACCTGCCCGTGGTTCCCGCACGAGCCGCTCTGAGCGCCACACGCGCGCCAGGTATCCTCGAACCCCGAGGACCGTGCATCTCGGCGAGGCCACACCCGCGGCTCGTGGACAGCACACGCCGGCCGGACGTAGGTTCGGGAACCTTGGGTGAACGCAAGGGTTCTCCCATCATGCCTCTGCCGGACGGTCCGCCTGCCCCTCGACCACAAAGCCGACGACAAGACCTATGACAAGCAGGGCCTCTGCGAGCGCGCGTGCCGTCTCGGGACTCGACAGCACCTGCCCCGCCAAGACAAGACCTAAGGATTCGATCACTATGTCGACCCCGCGGAACCGCACGCGGCTGCCTAGCCCGGCAGCATCCGCCAAAGCGCGCGCGATGAACAGGCCGGCGGCCACCAGGGTCCCTGTGAACTCAGCCGGCCGATCGACCCCTCGGGCTAGGTACCTCTGCACTGCCAAAGCCGTGGCGCAGGCAACTACCGCTACCTGGAACAGTCTCCTTCCTGCCCGAGCCGCGCCCGGCGACAGAGAGCCCATGCAGACCTCCTTCTGACCACACGCTCGAACAGCCATCTGCACATCATGCTACGACACGCGTATCCGGAAAACCTCCCCGTATCTCTTCCATCGGGAAATCCGGTAGACCTGGAATCCGAAACGCCCTTCGGAGCCGACTTTGACAATCAGGTAAGCGTCGAAGGCACACTCCGCCGCGCGCCCAAGCGCTTTGGACACCCCTCTGAGCCGTAGGATAAGAGCTTTGCTGACGATCAGGTGAGTCCACGGGTTGACGCCTATGTACATGTGCTGGCGCCGCGCCCACCGGCACAAGTCCCAGCGCCCTGCGGAGTTCCGGATCGAGCCCACCCGGACCATCTTGATGCTCGTGCCGTCCCGCCACTCCGTCCACCACGAGTTGTCCGGATAGCCGTCGATGTGACGGTGGGCACCATAGGCAGAGCTGTGCAACCCGCTCGGATCCACCTTCCCCACCGGGTCGCCTCCGCAGTACTGGTACGGGCTCTCCTCGCCGTCCGCCTTGGCGGGGTCCTTGGTCAGGAACTGCGCGGTGGCAGGGTCGTAGTACCGCTTCGAGAGGCAGTACAGGCCCGAGTGCTCGTCGAACACGTAGCCTGCGTAGCGCAGCGCGTTCGCTTCCGCGATCGCCTCAGCGAGCGGAGCGGAGATGCGCGCCGTTGAAGCCGTCAGGACAGCCCCGGGGCTGCCGCAGGCGTCGTATGCGTAGAGCGCGACGGACGATTGTTGGGCGCCCGATGCCTACTCGTGGGAATGGGACGCGGCGGGCGCCCCACGGCCCGAGCGGCGCTTTGCCACCATGGCAACTATCCCCACCAACGCAGCCGCCGTCACACAGACATCAGCCATGCGCAGCCACGGAGAAATCGACGACCAGCTGCTCCAGTCTGACGCCCAGAACAGCACCGGCATCGCCGCGCCAGCCAAGACCACGCCTGCGGCACCGCGTCGCACACCGAACGCAATCAGCCACCCATGGGCGACTGCAGCGGTCGCCATGAGCAACGCCTCGAGCCAATCTGCTGAACTCGCCAGGTGGTGGGTCGTCAAGCCCGACTCCTCTCTCGACCTAAGCGCTCAGGCGCCACTCAGGCTGCAGTCCTTTGAAACACGTGACCTGGGACCCGCGTATCGGATGACACGACGTCGCCGCGCAACGTGCCACGAACTCAGCCCTTCTGCCGGAGCGTGGACGCTTCTCGTGCCATCCGCACCGTTCCAGCTCACCGTCATCTGCGCTAGCGAAACGCCGGCAAGAGTTTGATCGCTAACACGAGGACTCCCGCCGCCGTCCAAACGCGCTCCCAAGCCCTCATCCGCGAGACATCAAGGTCGGGTCTCCGCCGGTGGACGACCATACGAGCGGTGCTGGCGGCCCACGTGGCTGCCACAAGATATATGGTTCCGACGAAGCGTCCCACGACCTTCCCATCGACGACGCCGGCCAGGCTGCCAGCGAGGAGTCCGAGACCGAGGAATAGCGCCAAGAAGCCGAGAGCGCGCAGCCACAAACGATTCACGAGGTACCACAGCGGGCATGCCAACAAGGCGCCCCAGCTGAACCCGCCCCAGAACCGTTCGACATCGAATTGCTCGCCATCCATCTGTCGCTCCTCACATCACGAGGTTGCCGGCACGTTGCAAGCGTCGCGCACGGTAGAAGTGTAGCGAGTTCCAGTCACGCTCCGAAGGCCATCTCCTTCCGCCGAACACAAGCAACTCCAACTTGACATGCACGAAGGACACCTCATCACCGCCAGGCACCTTGAGGCATGTGCTGCGCCCGACCGCTCTCCGGTTGAACACGTCGCGGACTGTTCTTACTTTGGCGCCCCTGAGTCCCCGAAACCGACCCCGGTACGTTTCCGCAGTGATTCTCAATCTCGGACGGATGTCTGCGCAGGACAGGCGCAGCTTCGCCAGCGACTTCCAAGCCACCGAGACCTGCGTGTACCCAACATCGCTTGCGAACCCCACGCGAACGGTGACACGGAGCTTGTACAGGTAGTCTTCACCCCAGTCATCGGGAGGGGAACCGCCGTGCATCGCGGCCCAGGCAAACTGAGCAATGCCGAAACCGACCTTCACGACATCGCCACACACCAATGTCAGTCGGGTGCTCTTCTCATTGCTCCAACTCCATGGATTCGCCCACTCCCCGCTCGGGTCGACCTTGCCTGCCGGGTCGCCTGCGCAGTACTGGTACGGGCTTTCCTCGCCGTCTGCCTTGGCGGGGTCCTTGGTCAGGAACTGCGCGGTGGCGGGGTCGTAGTACCGCTTCGACAGGCAGTACAGGCCCGAGTGCGCGTCGTAGGCGTAGCCCGCGTAGCGAAGCGCGTTCGCCTCCGCGATCGCCTCTGCGAGCGGAGCGGAGATGCGCGCGGTTGCGGCCGTGCTCACCTGCCCGGGGTTGCCGTAGGCGTCGTAGGAATACAGCGCGAACGGCGCGCCGGAAGAATCGAGGAGCTCGGCCACATCGCCGCGCGCGGTCGTCGCGATGAAGAAGGCGACAGGCGAAGCGCTCGCGCTGCCTTCGTAGATGCCGGCCAAAGGCGCGCCTGCCGCGTCGTAGAGGTAAGCCACGCTCTCGGTCGTGCCGTCGCTCCTTACGGTCGTCGCGTAAAGCAAAGAAAGCCCGTCGTAGGCGTAGGTGGTGGTCGTAACGAGCGAGCCTGAGGCCACCACCGAGCGCACGCGCTGGCCGTAGGCGTCATAGGCGTAGCTCGCAGACACGCCCCGAGAGGCGTCGGAGTAGCCGACGAGCCGGTCCGCGTCGTCGTAGGTAAAGCGGACGGCCTGCGGCGAAGCGGGCGTCCCTTGCGAGGCGCGCCTGCCGCGGCTGTCGAAGGAGAAGACCGTCTGGGTGGCGCCTTGCGAGAGGAGCGCCGCGATGCGGCCCGAGCCTTGCTCGTAGGCAAGCGTCGCCGTCGGCTCCGAGCCGCGCTTGATGCCGATCAGGTTGCCCGTGCCGGGCTCGTAGGCGTACGCGGCATCCGGCATCCCGGAGATCGACGCGAAGGCGAGCCTGCCGTCTGCCGTGTAGGCGTAGCTGCGCACGCTGTCGGTGCGCCCGCCGAACGCGAACCGGTACGCCTCGGCCTCCAGCCTGCCCGTGTTGGCGTTTTAGGAAAGCTCGGCGCCGGGCACGGGAAGGCCGGACGCGTACCCGTAGCCGGACTCAGAAGAAAGCCAGCCTGCCTGGTCGAAGACGCGCGTCTTGGACCCGGCGCTTCCCGCGCCGATCGTGCGCGGGAGGGCCCGCCGCGTCGAAGTCGCCGAAGGACAGGGACAGGACGCCTGCCGGCGTGGAGGCGACGCGCGACGCCTCGCGGCCCGCGCCGTCGTAGGCCACCTCGAGGCTCGATCTTCTCAGCGCGGCCGATCTGCGGCGCTGTTCACTGCTCGAACACGCGGGAGAGCGCCTCCGCAGCGTCCTCGAGAGTGCCTCCTGGATCGACGTACGCGACAGTGACCATCAGCTGCCGGGTTTCGTTGCGGAAGAGCATGTAGATGGTTCTGTGCAGCCCGCCCTGCCCAGGATAGGCCCAAACCCGAGGCGTGCCGAGCTTCGCGGGGACCGACCCGGCGATGCTCTCCGCATCGAGGATCTCCTCGCGACCATAGACCATGACCATGGGCTCCTCGAGATCGACGGAACTGTCGTACTCGGACACCACGATCGTCGGACCGGGCCCGAAGATCTCGAGCCTCCGCAGCTCCCCGCTATCGAGCACGTCGTCGCGACCGGCGGAGTCAGCCCCATGCCCTCCAGCGGTCCGCGTGTAGAGCAGGCCCCGCGCGTCTTCCGGCACCGCTGCGCGCACTCCGCCGATCGGCACCACCTCCCCGCTCGAAAGCTCCACGCACCGGTAGCCGCGCGCGCAGCCGACCATGCCCATCACAAGGACGACGGCGAGCGCAGCAGCGGCACAGCAGCGCCAGCATGGCTTCTGCCGGTCGCAAGCGAGCGCGCGCAAATTACTGTACGTCCCGCTCACTGCAGCACTTGCCTCCCAGGCGAGGGGGTCGTGACGGGTGCTTGGCTGTACGGTACCACGCTATGGCACCTTCTGCAGTCGGGAGGGCGCCATCCGGGTCTATGCCTGCCAAACGGGTTCCCTGACCACTTGGTGCGTTTCTCGTGCGTGCGCAAGTTGGTTACGCCGTCGCCGACCCACCGGCCGACCGCCTCTGCTTCGAGCCCGACTGCTGAAATCCAGCCATTGGCCCTCGCAGCGAGAGCACATGTGAATCTCCCTTTCGCGCCGCTATTGAAGGCCCACCTATCAAAGGTGCGGCGCCTTCTGAGCGAGCCGTTGGAACGCTGCACCTCGCCCCTGACAGCCAGACCCGCCCGCAAATCGCAGTCGATCTCCGCTCCTTTAGGTATGTAGTCGCTAACGTTGTATGTCACGGCCATGAAGACAACCAGCAAGCCGTTGCTATACAGCGACCAGTCGACCTCTGCGCTGGCTACGATTCCTGCGGAGACCGGAAAAATGATGTGTAGAGCAAGATTGTGCCCTGTGACGCGCAACGACGTTCTCGCGTGGCGGATTCGACGGGCCAAGTCCCCGCTCGGGTCGACCTTCCCCACGGGGTCGCCTCCGCAGTACTGGTACGGGCTTTCCTCGCCGTCGGCCTTGGCGGGGTCTTTGGTCAGGAACTGCGCGGTGGCAGGCTGTGTAGGCAGTATAGTGAACCAGCATCAGCGAAGGCTGCTGCCACGAGATCGAACTGCGTCAGTAACAGCCCATGCAGCCCAAGGGATTGACGCACCTGCCACGAGCCATGGCGCATATGCCATGAGGAGTGCGCTGCTAGCAGAACCTTTGTGCGCCATCCCGTCCCATATCATGAGCAAAGAGAACCAAGCTACACCTAGGGGGTAGGCAAGGCTCTTAAGCGCTTTTCGGACCAGCAGCATCATCCCCACTCCCAGCAGCAGCCCGAGTGACACGCCGTGCAGCTTTGCCACCGCGCCGTCTAGCGCAGCCGATGACTGAGCCGCTGCCACGTGGGCGGCAACAACCGCACCAATCATGATGCTAGACCCAAGCAATCTGATGCGCGCAGACACCCTCATACCCACCTGATGTAGTTGACTCTGAACCTCACGTTGCATCTCGGAACCTTCCAATTCTGTGTAAGGTTGACGTAGATCCGCGGAAGCGCCTTTTCTCGCCAGTTCGTCCAGATTCCGAGGTGCTTCCTCCGCACCAGAACACGATGCAAGAAGTAATGGGTCGCTTGGACATGACAGCTGTTGGCAAGGTAGCGACTGTAGTATGCGGCCACGTCCCGTCAAGTGGTGTATGAAGCCCTCTGCTCCGACCTCGAGTATCTTACATCAGCCGGCCATGAGCGCGGGCGCCACCTCCCGGTCGAGCCCGTCGGTGACGGCGAGGACCGGCTGCATCGCCTTCTCGATCGACTCGGCCGACATGTAGCGCCGGCTCACCTGCCACTCGTCGTGCTGCTCGGAGAGCACGGAGCCCACGAGCCGGATGATGCTCGCGCGGTCCGGGAAGATGCCCACGACGTCGCTTCGTCTCCGGATCTCGCGGTTCAGGCGTTCCTGGGGGTTGTTGGACCAGATCTGGCGCCAGTGCGCGGTCGGGAAGGTCGAGAAGGCCGTGATGTCGGCTGTGGCATCCTCGAGCATGGCGGCCACATCAGGGAAACGCTCCGCGAGCTGCTCGACGACACGCGCGAGCTGGGCTGCGACCTCCTCGGCGCTCGGCTGGGCGAAGATCGTGCGCACGAGGGTGGCCACGAACGGCTGAGCTGACTTCGGCACGCGGGTGAGCACGTTTCGCATGAAGTGGGTGCGGCACCGCTGCCAGGCGGCACCGGGAAGCACGGCTTCGATCGCTGAGATGAGGCCCTTGTGGGAGTCGGACACGACGAGCTTCACGCCCGAGAGCCCACGGGCCACAAGACCACGCAGGAAGGCGGTCCATGCCGCACCACTCTCCTCCGTGAACGTGTCGAGGCCCACGACCTCGCGCCTGCCCTCGGAGTTCACGGCGGTGGCCACGATGCAGGCCACCTTCACCACACGCCCTCCCTCGCGTACGCGTATCGCGAGCGCGTCGACCCACAGGTATGGGTAGGCGCCGGTATCAAGGGGACGGTTGCGGAACGCGGCGACCTGCTCGTCGAGCGTCTTGGCCAGACGCGATACCTGCGACTTCGAGATCCCCTCGATGCCGAGCGTACGCACGAGCCCGTCCACGCGTCTGGTCGACACCCCGCGCACGTAGCACTCGGCGATGACTGCCACGAGCGCCCGTTCTGCACGCCTTCGGTTCTCGAGCAGCCAGTCCGGGTAGTAGCTGCCCTCGCGCAGCTTCGGGACGGAAAGTGCGATGGTGCCCACGCGCGTGTCGAGCTCCCGCTCGCGGTAGCCGTTGCGCCGGTTCACGCGCTCGTCGGACCTTTCACCGTAGGCGGCGCCACACAGCGCATCGGCCTCGGCGCCCATGAGTTCTTCTGCGAAGACCTTGAGCATCTCGCGCATCACGTCGAGATCGGCGTCCTCAAGCGTCTTGCGAAGCCAGCTCAGTCGGTCCATGTTGTCCTTGGTCACTGTCTCCTCCTCGATTCCGGGGTCTCAATCACCCTCGAGGATGGAGCAGTGGCCGCCTCATGTCAGGCGGCCGGGCCTTCGTACACCACTTCCGGGGACGTTAACTCGAGGATGGAGCAGTGGCCGCCTCATGTCAGGCGGCCGGGCCTTCGTACACCACTTCCGGGGACGTTAACGTAGTATGCATAGTTGGATACCTCATAGTGAAGGTAGTCCCCCTCGGCCAGCGGGCCAAGATTTACTCTTGTAGCTTCATACATCGCTTGACCGACTCCTACCCCTATTAGAACGTAGGCCCCGATACCGGCAGTCAGTTCTCCCACTAGTGCCGTTCCAGCTGCAACTAGCCCGGCTACCGCCATTCTGAAGATCCTATCCGCCCGAGCCTCGTCTTTCGATACCCTATGGAGCGCATAAAGCGCCCACTCCCCGCTCGGATCCACCTTGCCCACGGGGTCGCCTGCGCAGTACTGGTACGGGCTTTCCTCGCCGTCGGCCTTGGCGGGGTCCTTGGTGAGGAACTGGGCT
>NZ_JAMCCO010000003.1 GCF_023371205.1 Parvivirga hydrogeniphila | reverse complement strand
TCACGGTTCGCCGACGCCGCCTGACCCCCCTGTATTAGATGCTTCTCGCCACGGTCGACGTGCACGCGGAGGGCGACTCGGCCGAAGCCGCAGACGAGATCGTGCGCCGATACATCGGCATCGTCGAGCGCGCGATCGCCGACGAGCAGTGACCGTGCAAGCATCCGTACGGTGACGGGCGAGCGAACAGGCGCTCGGCTCAGGTATACTGCTGCGACGATTCGCGTGTCTTCCAGGACTTCGAGGAAAGCCGCCGCATGAACCAAGAACCAGAGACACCGACGAACGACGTCTCCATCGAGGCGAGGCCGCCGCGCGCCGCGCGCCGCGAGGTCGCTCAGCGCCGCGGCGTGTGGGGCGCTCTTCGCGCCAGGCCGGGGCTGGCTGTCGCCAGCGGCATCGCAGCGCTGCTCGTGCTCGCCGTCGCAGCAGATGCGGCAGCGTCCGCCGGCCGGATCCACCCGGGCGTGCGGGTCGACGGGGTGGCCGTGGGCGGCAAGACAATCGACGAGGCCGCGAAGGCGATCGCGAGCGGTGCGACGAAGGTGCTCGACCGCACGGTCACGATCACAGCAGGCGGCCAGCAGTGGTCGATCACGGCGCAGGAGGTCGGCGGGTCGGTCGACGCGACCGGGCTCGCGCAGGCCGCCTACCGCATCGGCCGCGCGGCCAACCCGGCGGTCGCAGTCAAAGAGCGTGTGGCCGCGTGGTTTGGCGGCGAGCGCCTCCCGCTGCGCGTGGCTCTCGAGGAGAACGCGCTTGCCGGCCTGTTCGACGCCATCGACGGCTCGGTGGGTACGCCACCGAAAGACGCTACCGTCGAGGTGCGCGGGACCGACGTCCGCCTGGTGCCTGCTCACGACGGGCTCGGCGTCGATCGGGTCCGCGCGCGCGAGGCCATCGCCGCGGCCCTCGCAAGCGACGAACGCACAGTCGAGCTCTTGCTCGTGCCCGTCCGCGCCGCCATCCAAGACGCGATGGCGCAGGCCGCGCTCGAAGCGGCGAAGCGCGCCGTGAGCGCGCCGCTCCTGGTGCGCTACGAGAAGTCCTCGTGGACGATCGAGCCGACGACCATCTCGCAGTGGCTGGCCTTCCGGGCGAGCGAGGCGAGCGGGTCCGCGGGCCTCGCGCTCGAGTGCTACCTCGCGAGCGAAGAGGTGTCACGGACGCTCACGCCGATCATCGGGAGCGTGGGCAAGGTCGCGAAAGATGCGTCGTTCAAGGTCTCGAACGGCAGCGTGACCATCGTGCCGTCGCAAGACGGGCTGTCGCTCGACGCCGAGGCGTTCGCGAAGTCGGCGCTTGAGGCCCTCACCGGCGACGGCGAGCGCGTCGTCGATCTTCCCATGCGCCGCGTCGAGCCGGACATCACCACCGAAGACGCCAAGAGCATGGGCATCAAGGAGCGCATCGCCACCTACACCACCGACTACTCGCCATCGAACAAGCCGCGCGTCACCAACATCCACCTGCTCGCCGATGCGCTCGACGGCACGCTCGTGCCGCCGGGAGGCGTGTTCTCCTTCAACGAGACGATCGGGCCTCGGACCGCCGAGAAGGGCTACCAGGAGGCGAACGCCATCGTCAACGGCAAGCTCGTGCCGCAATTGGGCGGCGGCGTGTGCCAGGTCGGGACCACCATCTTCAACACAGTCTTCTTCTCAGGCCTGCCTGTCGTGGAGCGGCACAACCACTCGCTCTACATCAGCCACTATCCGAAGGGCCGCGACGCGACGGTGTCGTGGGGCGGGCCCGACTTCAAGTTCCGCAACGACACCGAGCACTGGATCCTCATCGCGACGTCGTACACCTCTTCCACTATCACCATCTCCCTGTACGGCACCGATCCTGGCTACGACGTGAGCTACACGACGAGCGACTTCTTCGATCTGCGGGACTATCCCGTCAAAGAGGTGCCAGACCCGACGCTTCCCGTCGGTACCCGCGTCATCGAGGAGAAGGGCGTCAAAGGCCGTTCGGTCATCGTCACCCGTATCGTGAAGAAGAACGGCGCCGTGGTGCGCAAAGACACCTTCAAGTCCGTCTACCGGCCCGCAGAGGAGGTCGTGCGCGTCGGGACGAAGGTGCTATCCTCCACGCCATCGACGTCCACGACATCCGGACCGTAAGCCGGTACCGGGAGGGGAAAGGGGAGCGGGGTGTATCAGCCACAGTACGAGGCGATGGAGCGCGCAGACCTCGAAGCGCTCCAGCTCGAGCGCTTGAAAGCCACGCTCGAGCGGGTGTACGCGTCGGTGCCGCTGTATCAGCGCATGTTCGACGACGCTGGCATCAAGCCGAGCGACGTCCGCTCGCTTGCGGACCTCACGCGGCTGCCGTTCACGGTGAAAGACGACCTTCGTTCTGCGTACCCGTACGGCATGTTCGCAGCGCCGCTGCGCGACATCGTGCGGGTGCACGCGTCGTCGGGGACCACGGGTCAGATCACGGTCGTCGGCTACACCCGCGGCGACATCGACCGCTGGGCGGACCTCATGGCGCGCACGCTCGTGTGCGCGGGCGCAACGCCTGACGACGTGATCCAGGTGAGCTACGGCTACGGGCTGTTCACCGGCGGGCTCGGCGTGCACTACGGAAGCGAGCGCCTCGGCGCGACGACCATCCCGATCTCGGGCGGCAACACCAAGCGCCAGGTACAGGTGCTCAAGGATTTCGGCGTCACCGGTCTGGGTGCCACACCGTCGTACGCGCTGCTCATCGGCGAAACGGCGCTCGAGATGGGCATCGATCCCAAGACGCTGCCGCTGCGCTTCGGCGTGTTCGGCGCCGAGCCGTGGAGCGAGAACATGCGCCGCCAGATCGAAGAGACGCTCGGCATCGTCGCCATCGACATCTACGGGCTTTCCGAGGTCCTCGGTCCGGGCGTCGCATCCGAGTGCGTGCACAAGTGTGGGCTTCACGTGAACGAGGACCACTTCATCGTCGAGATCATCGACCCGCACACGCTCGAACCGGTGCCGGACGGAGAGCAGGGCGAGGTCGTCTTCACGACGCTCACCAAAGAAGGCATCCCGGTCGTTCGGTACCGCACGCGCGACATCTCGCGCATCGTGCCGGGCCGCTGCGCGTGCGGGCGGACCTTCCGGCGGCTCGAACGCATCTCCGGCCGCACCGATGACATGCTCATCATCCGCGGCGTGAACGTCTTCCCGAGCCAGATCGAGCAGGTGTTGACCGGCATCCCGGGCGTCGCGCCGCACTACCAGGTGGTGCTCACCAAGCGCGGCGTCATGGACCACGTCGAGGTGCACGTGGAAGTCGCACCGGAGATCGCCTTCGACGAGGTCAAAGCGCTCGAAGCGTTGAGGCGCACGGTGGCGCAGGAGATCACCTCCGCGCTCGCGATCTCCATCGACGTGAAGCTCGTCGAGCCCAAGTCCATCCAGCGGAGCGAGGGCAAGGCCAAGCGGGTCCTCGACCTGCGGAACGAAGGAGGGACGGCGTGATGGTGGAGCAGGTAAGCGTCTTCCTCGAGAACACGACCGGGCGCCTTGCGGAGCTCACGCGGGTGCTCGGCGACGCGGGCATCAACATGCGCGCCCTCATGGTCGCGGACACCAGCGAGTTCGGCGTGGTGCGCATCATCTGCGACACGCCGCGTCGTGCTGTGCAACTGCTCGACGACGCCGGGTTCGGCGCTTCGCTCACCGAGGTGCTTGCCGTCGAGGTCCCCGACCGACCGGGCGGCCTCGCTGACGTGCTCGAAGCGCTTCAGGCAGACGGCATCAACGTGGAGTACGCATACTGCTTCGTCGAGCCCACCGGGAGCGCGGCGGTCGACATCCTGCGCGTGGACGAGCCGGAACGAGCGCGTCAGGCGCTCGCGCGGGCCAGGATCGCGCTCGCGGATCGAGCCAGACTGTACGTCGCCGACTAGCCCTGCTCCTGCACACCTGCGCACACGTCGTCGAGACGTGGTGGCGGGGCAGGCTCGAGCGAGCGCGCGAGTTCGCACATCGCCGAGGGGTCCTCGGCCACGCTCAGCACCGTCGCCGAGACAGACTCGTCCTTCGCACCCAACAGGTCTCGGACCCCGGCCCGCAGGCGATCTGCGGCGACCTCCGCACCAGCCTTCGGGGTGTTGGGGAACATGAGCAGGAACCGGCCATCGCCGAGGTAGCCGACGTCGTCAACGAGGCGGATGTCGCTCCGGATGTGATTGGCCACCGACTTCAGCATCGAGTGCTGCCGGGAGGGGCGCAGCTCGGCGAACAGCGCCGGCGAGAGCGAAAGCAGCGTGACCGAGTACGGCGTCTGGTACCGCTGGTACTGGCCGATGGCGTTGCGCAACGCCTGGGAGCAGTACTTGCGGTTGTACACCTGCGTATACTCGTCGAGCATGATCGAGCCATCCACGCGGGCGAGGAAGTACTTGATCCGCCCGAAGACCTCGCCCCCGACGATGCCGACCACGGCGAACGCCACGAGACGGGTGAGCAGTGCTCCTGCGACATTGCTGGTGAGCCCCTGGCTGGAGAGCAAGGGAACGCGCGTGAGCACGTAGATGAGCGCCGAGGCCATCGCAGTCACCGATCCGCCGTTGCGTCCCCAGTGCGCGGCCGCCGCGAAGGTGACGAACAGGAGGGCTTGAGCGACGAGCTCAGGCCACTGCGGTGCGACCTCTCGAGGCACCAGGACGCTTGCGGCGACCACGGCCGCTCCCAGTGCGATGACGAGCGTCTCGAAGCGCGTGTACTTCACAGCCAGACTCCCTTCGCGGATGGCGCAAGCGGCGTCTACCTCGGGTGGAGCGGGCAGGAGACCTTGAGGGTCACCGGGTCGAGGGTGAGGGTGACATCTTTGTCCGTGGGGCAGCGGGTCACGTTCGCCCAGGTCCGGACGTAGGGCTCGAGGTCATCGATCGTGGTGGGCTTCTCACCTCCGTGCAGCGCCATGTATACAGGGATGGCCTCCTCGATGATGCGCTGGTTCTCGATGCATGCAGCGGCACCTGCGCGCTTCGCAGCGTTGAAGTACGACGCAATGGCGATCAGCGCCAGGACGGAGATGACGACGAGCACAGCCATCATCTCCGTGAGAGTGAATCCGCTGTCAGAGCGCTCCGTGCGTCGAAAGAGCATCGATGCCGTCCCCCAAGCCGCCGCCCACGATCGCCAGCAAGTATACCGCATGTCCTGCAGTCCACTTCCTATACAATCGGCGCCATGACGCCACGACATGAGACCTTCGTGAGCCGCGAGCCAGCGCCTCTGAGGCGACGCGCGCTCGTGCTCGTGCTCGCGCTCGCGTGTATGCTCACGTGCGCGCTGGGGGTCTCGCCGGCGCCTCCTGCGGCCGCGTCCGTGCGGCCCGATGACCGCCTCGGTGGAGAGCCGCTTTCGGCGTCGCCCGCTCTCGAAGCGTCAGCGCCGGACGTGGACTGCGCCGCGGGCATCCTCGTCACTGGGGACGGGGAAGAGCTCTGGGCGCGCGCCGCGGACGAGAAGCGGGCGATGGCGAGCATCACGAAGATCATGACAGCCGTGGTGGTGCTGGAGTCGGTCAAGGACCTGGACGAGACCGTCGAGATCGCTCCTGAGGCCGCAGCGGTCGGCGAGTCGGAGGCTGGGTTCGTCGCAGGGCAGCGCCTGGGCGTGCGGACCTTGCTGGAGGCCATGCTCGTCCACTCGGCGAACGATGCGGCGTCCGCGCTCGCGATCCACGTGGCCGGTTCCGAGCGCGCGTTCGTCGAGCGCATGAACGCGAAGGCCGCAGAGCTCGACGCTACGAGCACGCACTTCGCCAACGTGCACGGACTGGACGCTCCGGACCACTACGCCACGGCCCGCGATCTGGCGACCATCGCGCGCTATGCGCTGTCTCTCCCGGAGTTCCGGCGTATCGTCGCGATGCCCGCAGTCCGGGTCCCTGCCGCATGGGGTCCCACTCGGTACGAGAACTCCAACAAGCTGATCGGCTCGTATCCGGGCGCGACCGGGGTGAAGACGGGCTGGACGAACGATGCAGGGTACTGCCTCGTGACGTCCGCGGAGCGCGACGGCGTCGGACTGGTCGGCGTCGTGCTCGGAACGCGCAGCGAAAGCGACCGGTTCGTTCAGGCACGAGCGCTGTTGGATTGGGGCTTCGCGCACTATCGCGTCCGACGCCTCGTCTCTGAGGGCACGACGGTTGCTGCTGTGCCAGTGGAGGACTATCTTGACCTCGCGGTTCATGCCGTGGTGTCGACGGACGCTACAGCCCCCGTGTTCGACGTGCGCGGGGCGCTGGAAGCCACCGTCTCTGTCGCGGAGAGCGTCCGCGCCCCCGTGCGGCGCGGCGACCGCGTCGGGACGGTGACGGTGGTGCAGGGCGACCGGATCGTCGCGCAGGTCCCGGTGGTCGCCGCGCAAGATGTCGCTGCTCCTGCGTGGCACGAGCGGGTCGTCGTGTGGGCGATGCGGGTCTGGCGACGGCTCTTCGGCGGCCCGCTGATGGCGAGGCGGCAGGTCGTGGCGCCTGCCGTTCGGTGATACGAGACGAAGGGACTCTCGATGAGCGAACTGAAGCGCACGCCTCTGTACGAAGAACACCTGGCTCTCGGCGCCCGGATGGTGCCGTTCGCCGGCTGGGAGATGCCGGTGCAGTACGCGGGCATCATCGAGGAGCACCTGGCGGTGCGGCAGCACGTGGGCGTCTTCGACGTGTGCCACATGAGCGAGTTCCGGTTCTTCGGCTTCGACGCGAAAGACGCCCTCCAGCGGATCGTGACGAACGATCTTGGCAAGATCGACGAGATCGGCCGCGCCGTCTACACGGTGATGTGCGACGAGGACGGCGGCATCATCGATGACCTCATCGTGTACCACACAGGCGACCTCGAGTACCTCGTCATCGCGAATGCGGCCAACCACGATTCGGACTGGGACTGGTTCACGGCGCACCTGGCCAGGAGCGTGGAGGCGGTGGACGAGTCCGACCGCACCGGCCTGATCGCCGTGCAGGGCCCTGAAGCGCTGCGAGTCATCGGAGATCTTGCAGGAGCGGGCTTCGAGCCGCCCGCCCGCTTCAGCATCGCGGAAGCGCGGCTCGACGGCGTCCCCGTGCTGCTCGCCCGCACGGGCTACACGGGCGAGGACGGCGTCGAGATCGTCTGCCACGCGAGCAACGCCGTCGCCATCTGGCGGCTCCTCCTGTCGTTCCCGGAGGTCCAGCCGTGCGGTTTAGGCGCCCGCGACACGCTTCGGCTGGAGATGGGCTACGCGCTGTACGGGAGCGACATGGACCGGGGCGTGGATCCGATCTCGGCGGGCCTCGGCTGGACGGTGGCGCTCGGCAAAGGCGAGTTCATCGGGCGGGAGGCGATCGCGCGCATCAAGGAAGAAGGCCCGAAGAAGCGTCTCGTGGGCTTGCTCGTCGACGAGGGGGTGCCGCGGCACGGGTATCCCGTGTTGCACGGCGAGACCGAGGTCGGTAAGGTGGCAAGCGGCACGTTCTCGCCGTCTCTGCGCACGGGCATCGCGACCGCGTACGTGCCGGCGGAGCTGGCCGCGCCTGGCACCGAGCTCGGCGTCGCCATCAGGCGGAAGGTGTCGCGCGCGGTGGTCGTCAGGCCGCCGTTCGTGAAGGGGACGTCGCTGGACAAGCCAGCGTCATGACGTGGAAGGAGCACGAAGGATGTATCCGGCGGACCTGAGGTACGACCGCGAGCACGAGTGGGTGCGGCTCGACGGCGACGTCGCGACGATCGGCATCACCGACTACGCGCAAGACCAGCTGGGCGAGGTCGTCTACGTCGACCTGCCGTCGGTCGGTGACGAGGTCGTCGCAGGCGACTCGTTCGGCGAGATCGAGTCCGTGAAGTCGGTCTCCGAACTGTTCTCGCCGGTCTCCGGCGAGATCGTCGAGGTGAACGACGCGCTCGCGGACGCTCCCGAGCTCGTCAACTCGAGCCCGTACGAGGACGGCTGGATGATCAAGGTGCGCGTGGCCGATCCGGCGATCGCGCTCGACGGCCTGATGACCGCCGACGAGTACGAGTCCTTCATCGCCGAGGAAGCGTAGCCGATGCGATTCGTCCCGGTCACGTGCGAGCAGCGGGAACGCATGCTCGCTGTTATCGGCGTGCGCTCGGTCGACGAGCTGTTCGCTCCGATCCCTGCACAGGCGCGGCTCGACCGGCCTATCGCACTGCCGGATGGTCTGAGCGAGGTGGAGCTCGCGGCCGAGCTGGAAGCGCTCTCGAACGAGAACGCGAGCGGCCTGGTGTCGTTCGCTGGCGCTGGCTGCTACGACCACTACGTCCCGGCCATCGTGGACGCTGTGCTGAGCAAGCCGGCCTTCTTCACCGCCTACACGCCGTACCAGCCTGAGGTGAGCCAAGGCACCCTGCAGGCGATCTACGAGTACCAGTCGATGGTGTGCGCGCTCACCGGGATGGACGTCGCCAACGCGTCCGTGTACGACGGGGCCACCGCGCTCACGGAAGCCGCGCTCATGGCCGCGCGCGTCACCAAGCGGCACCGCGTGGTGGTGAGCGAGACGGTGCATCCCGAGTGGCGCGAGGTGCTGCGAACCTACGCCCGAGGAGGCACGATCGAGGTGGTCGAGGCGCCCGCTCGCGATGGCGTGACCGATCCAGATGCGCTTCGCGAGCTCGCTGAGGGCGCGGCGGCCGTGCTCGTGGCCTCGCCGAACTTCTTCGGATGCGTCGAAGACGTCCGTCTCGCGTGCACGCGTGCGCACGAGGCCGGCGCGCTCGCGGTCGTGGCGGCGAACCCGATCATGCTCGGCGTCATGGAGGCCCCGGGCGCGCTCGGGGCAGACATCGTTGTCGGCGAGGGGCAGCCGCTCGGGAACCCCATGTCGTTCGGCGGGCCGGGACTCGGGCTGTTCGCTGCACGGTCGGAGTTCTTGCGGCAGATGCCCGGACGCATCGTCGGTCGCACGGTGGATGTGGAAGGAAGGCCCGGGTTCGTGCTCACGATGCAGACCCGCGAGCAGCACATCCGCAGGGAGAAGGCGACGTCGAACATCTGCTCCAACCACTCGCTGAACGCCCTCGCTGCCGCTGTGTACCTCTCAGCGGTCGGCGCGCGCGGGCTTGCGGGCATCGCGCGAGCGTGCATCGCCAAGGCGCACTACCTGCACGACGCGCTCGTGGCCACGGGACGGTTCGAGCGGTTCTCCGACGCGCCGTTCGCGCACGAGTTCGCGCTGCGCTACGACGGCGACGTGCAGGCGATGCGCGAGGCGCTGCTCGACCGCGGGTACGTGGCGGGCGTCGATGCGGGCGGTTTCGACGACCGTCTGGCAGGCGTCGTCATCTTCGCGGTGACCGAGAAGCGCACGAAGGCGCAGATCGACGCGTTCGTGAAGGAGGTGGCGTCGCTGTGAGCGTACGCTCCGACCGCGATCTCGGGCGGCTCATCTTCGAGACGGGCGCACCGGAGTCCGCATGCGTCCTTCCGCCGCAGCCAGACGTCCCCGAGACCGACCTCGCCTCCGTGTTCGGGGATGCCGTGCGCGCGGACGCCCCGCACCTTCCGCACGTCACGGAAGTCGAGATCGCTCGTCACTACGAGCGCCTCGCCGGACTGAACTTCGGCGTGGACAGCGGGTTCTACCCGCTGGGTTCGTGCACGATGAAGTACAACCCGCGCATCGGGGAACGGGCATGCCGGCTCGACGGTTTCGCGGGCATCCACCCCTACCAGCCGGCGCGAAGCGTCCAGGGTGCGCTTCGGCTCATGCACGACCTGCAAGAAGCGCTCGCTGAGATCTCGGGGCTGCCTGCGGTGACGTTGCAGCCGGCAGCTGGCGCGCACGGCGAGCTCACGGGACTGATGGTCATCCGGGCGTACCACGAGTCGCGAGGCGACGCACGGCGGCGCGTGCTCGTCCCGGATTCCGCACACGGCACGAACCCGGCGACGGTCGCGATGTGCGGCTACGAGGTCACGCAGGTGCCGAGCGACGAGCGCGGCGGGGTGGACGTCGATGCGCTGAAGTCCGCGCTGGGACCGGACGTCGCCGCCATCATGCTCACGAACCCGAACACGCTCGGCCTGTTCGACGAGAACATCCTGGAGATCACGCGCCTGGTGCACGAAGCGGGCGCGCTCGCGTACTACGACGGCGCGAACCTGAATGCGATCATGGGCAAGGTCCGCCCTGGCGACATGGGCTTCGATGCGGTGCACATCAACCTGCACAAGACCTTCGGCACGCCGCACGGCGGCGGAGGTCCTGGGGCGGGCCCGGTGTGCGTCTCTGCTGCGCTCGCCGAATTCCTGCCGACGCCGGTCGTCGTTGCGGACGGAAGCGGGTATGCGCTCGCTCGTCCGGCGCGCTCGATCGGGCGGATGCGTTCGTTCGCTGGCAACTTCGGCGTGCTGGTCCGGGCGTACGCGTACATCCGCGCGGTCGGTGGTGATGGGCTTGTGGAGGTCTCTGAGCAAGCGGTCGTATCGGCGAACTACCTGATGGCGCGCCTTAAAGACGTGTTCGACGTGCCGTACGAGCGCTCGTGCATGCACGAGTTCGTCGCGTCAGGCGCCCGGTTCCGCAAGTCGTACGGCGTGCGGACGCTCGACATCGCCAAGCGTCTGCTCGACTTCGGCGTGCACCCTCCGACGGTGTACTTCCCGCTCATCGTCGACGAAGCGATCATGATCGAGCCCACCGAGACCGAGTCGCTCGAGACGCTGGACGCGTTCGTCGAGGCGATGCTCGCCATCGCCACGGAGGCCGAACAAGACCCGGAGCGGCTCCACGGGGCGCCGTACACGACACCGGTGCGGCGGCTCGACGAGGCCCGGGCCGTCAAGGAGCCCGACGTGGCCTGGAGACCCGCATCGGAGGCTCGCGCAGACGCGTGAAGGCGTGGCGGCTCATCCTCGACGGCGCGTGCGACGGGGCGTGGAACATGGCCGTCGACGCGGCGATGCTCGCCGCCCGTGCACGGGGCGAGGCGCCGCCGACGCTTCGGCTCTACCGGTGGAGCACGCCGACGGTGTCGCTCGGCAAGTTCCAGTCCGCCGAAGACCTCGACGCAGACGCGGTGCGAGGCTTCGGTGTCGAGGTCGTGCGCAGGCCGACGGGAGGCCGCGGCGTGCTCCATGACGACGAGCTCACGTATTCGGTCATCGCCGGGGTCGAGGACGGGATCCCGCGTGGCGTGGTGGCAAGCTATCGCCTGCTCTCTCGTGCGCTGGCTGAGGCGTACCGGAGGCTGGGTGTTCCTGCCGAGATCACGGCGCGTCCGCGCGGCAACCGTGCGGCGAGCGCGTGCTACCTGCACGCGACGCACGCCGATCTTTCCCTTGGGGCGGCCAAGCTCTCAGGGAGCGCGCAGGTCTGGCTCTCTGACGCGTGTCTCCAGCACGGGTCGTTCGTACGCTCGCGCGATGTGGGGCGCGAGGCGGCCATCTTCCGGCTCGACCCGGCGGCCGCGTCGCAGCTGGCTGCCACCACCGCGACGCTCGCAGACGTGCTCGGCGATCCGCCTGATACCGAGCGCATCGCACAGGCCGTTCAGGCGTCGTTCGAGCAGGTCTTGGGAGTGGCGTTCGAGGAGGCTGCGCTCACGGAGGCCGAACGCGCAGAGGCCGAGCGGACCGCCGCGAGTCACGCGGTGCGTGTCGGGTAAGGAACGGTAAAGGACCGACACTCAACCTGCGGCTGAGGGTCGGGTCTGCTAGAATGAGATTCGAGATGAGGAACGGAGGGGGCGGCGATGGCAGAGAAGAAGAGCGAGGACACTCCGCTCGTCAACCTGGAAGAGAAGTCGATCGAGGAGCTCCGAGCCCTGCTCGATGAGCTGCACGCCGAGGAGCAACGCGTGAGCTACCGTCGCCGTGTGCTGCACGGCAAGATCGACATCTTGCGCGCGGAGCTCGTCCGGCGCCTGAAAGAGGAGCGCCAGAGCGGCAAGGATGTGGTATCGCCGCACGACATCGAGCGGCTGATCGACATCCTCGCGAACGACTTCCGGGGCGTCTCGACGGTCGACGTCACCGAAGACGAGGACGACGAGCAGTAGGGGACAGGGCCTTCGACGTGAGGAGACGAGCGTGGCGAGCCTGACCGAGAAGCTCCAGGCCTTCCTGGAGGAGATGGCTGCAGACGTGGTGGAGGAGCGCGTGGTCGAGTACATCGTCCGCGAGGTCCACAATGGCCGCAAGCTCACCGACGTGCTGAATGACCCGTACGTCAAGAACCGGTTGAACGAGGAGAAGCTTGCGCACGTCCTCGAGAACCCCGAAGTGGTGAGCGCGCTCGAAGAGGAGATCGCGCACTCCTTCAAGACCAGGGAGTTCGGGTTCCTCGACTAGTGCGGGCGCAGGAGCGCTCGGAGGTGGTTCCGATGCAGGTGTGTCCGGCGTGCGGCGCTGAAGCTCCAGACAGCGCGAAGACGTGCGCAGCGTGCGGAGCGCGGCTGCAGGAGAACACCGCGTCGTTCGAGCCCGTCTCGGCTTTTGCGCCCGGAGCGACAGCGGATCTCGGAGCTGAGACCGCAGACGTTCCGGTGCTGGTGATCCGCAAGGGTCCTGACGCCGGAGAGCGCTTCTACCTCGACAGGTCCAGCCTGACGATCGGTCGCAACCCGGCGAGCGACATTTTCTTGAACGACGTCACCGTGTCGAGGTCGCACGCGGTCATCGAGGTAGGTCCGGACGGCGTCACCATCGCCGATGCGGGTTCTTTGAACGGCACCTACGTCGGCGATGTGTGCGTCGACAAGGCCACCCTCAAGCACGGCGACCTCGTGCAGATCGGGCGGTTCCAGCTGCTCTTCCTCGAGGGAGGAGGTGTCTAGCGTGCCCACCGCTCACAAGGACTACATGACCATCGGCGAGGTCGTCGAGAAGCTCAAGGCCCGCTTCCCGGACCTGACCATCTCGAAGGTGCGCTTCTTGGAAGAGGAGGGGCTCGTCAGCCCTGAGCGCACGGCTGGCGGGTATCGCAAGTTCCACGAGGCGGACGTCTCGCGGCTCGAGCTGGTGTTGACGCTCCAGAAGGAGCACTACATGCCGCTGGCCGTCATCCGCGAGCGTCTCGACGACCTGGACAAAGGGCGCGTGCCGTCCGACATCGCGCATGTCGTCGCGTCGTCAGAGACGGCCCGGTTGCCTCTGGAGGCAGCGGAGACGGTCCCGCTCTCGGCGGCTCCCGAGTCGCTCGGCATCCCGGTCGCGTTCCTGCGCGAATTGGAGGACTTCGGCCTCATCGCGTTCGTGAAAGGCGAGTCCGGAGACGAGCTTCCTCAGGCAGATGTGGCGATCGCTCACGCCTGCTGGGACCTGCGCAAGTTCGGCATCGAGCCACGGCACCTGCGGATGTACGAGACGTTCGCTGAGCGGGAAGCGGCGTTCTTCTCACAGGTCCTCATGCCCGCGTACATGAGCAGGACGCCTGAGGTCCGGCAACAGCTGCTGGAAGCGCTCGCCAAGCTCACTGAGCTGACTGCGACGCTCAAGAGCGCGTTGCTGCACCGTGCGCTCGCGAGGACGTTCGAAGACGTGACGTGACACGCATGGTCTCTGCACCGTCCGAGCACGAGACGTTCGACGGGCTGCCTGTGACGGACAAGGCGGCCCGGACGGCGTTCGCGCACCCTAGTGAACGTGTCGCGGCACGGATCTTGGACTTCTATCACGTGCGGTGGGAGTACGAGCCGACCACCTTCCCGATCGAGTGGGACTCCCGCGGCAACGTCATCGCGTCGTTCGCGCCCGACTTCTACCTGCCCGACTACGACCTCTACCTCGAGCTCACGACCATGAGCCAGAAGCTCGTCACGAAGAAGAACCGCAAGGTGCGGAGGCTCAAAGAGCTGTACCCGGAAGTGAAGATCCTGCTCCTGTACCAGAAAGACTTCAAGAAGCTCCTGTTCAAGTTCGGCATCCCGGGGCGCGAGATGCCACACGAGGAAGGCGGCGGGGTGGCCCCGGACGAAGGCCTCGGGCCTAGCGAAGGCCGGATGCCGTGAGCGGCTACTACACGATCCATGACCCGCTCATCGAACGCGTCTTGCTCACGGAAGAGGAGATCGCGGACATCTGCGTGCGTCTCGGGGCGCGCATCACGGAGGACTACCGCGGCAAGGACCTGGTGCTCGTCTCGTTGCTGCGAGGAAGCCTCGTGTTCCTGGCCGACCTGAGCCGTCGCGTGGAGCTCGACGTGAAGCTCGACTTCATGGCGATATCGTCGTACGGGAGCGCCGAGACGGTCCGTATCGTGAAGGACCTGGACGAGGACGTCTCCGGCAAGCACGTCCTCGTCGTCGAAGACATCGTGGACACCGGGCTGACGCTCCACTACCTGCTCGGTGTGCTCGCAGGCAGGTCGCCTGCGAGCCTCGCGGTGTGCACGCTGCTCGATCGGCGTGCTCGCCGCATCGCCGACGTCCCCATCGTGTACCGCGGCATCGAGATCCCTGACGTGTTCGTGGTCGGCTACGGCATCGACCTCGGCGGCCGCTACCGGAACCTCCCGTACGTCGCCGTCGTGCGCGAAGAGGTGATGGGCTGATGCTACAGCGGTTCGTGAGGGCCGTTGCGATCCTTTTCGCGATCCTCGTCGGGGGCACGCTCGGCTACACGCTGATCGAAGGGTGGCCGCTTCTCGATTCCCTGTACATGACGGTCATCACCATCGCGACCGTCGGGTTCCGGGAGGTCCGGCCTCTGGGCGGCGCCGGGCGCCTCATGACGATGGCGCTGATCCTCGCCGGCGTGGGAGCGCTCGGGTATTCGTTCGGCACCATCGTCGAGTTCATGGTGGAAGGTCACTTGCGCGCGATTCTGGAGGGCCGCCGCATGCAGAAGCGCATCTCAGAGCTGTCCGGTCACTACATCGTCGTCGGCATCGGTCGGGTCGGGTCGGTCGTCGCTCGCTCGCTTGCAGAGGAGGGCGTGCCGTTCGTCGTCATCGACTCGTGCGATGAGTGCAAAGCGGCGGCAGAAGAGGCAGGCTGGCTGTTCGTACACGGCGATGCCACGTCCGAAGAGGTGCTGCTCCAAGCAGGCGTGAAGCGCGCGAAAGGGCTCGTGGCAGCGGTGGACACCGACGCGGACAACCTGTTCGTCGTGCTCACCGCGCGCATGCTGAACCCGGACCTGTTCATCGTCGCGCGCTCGACGAGCCTCGCGTCGGAGCGCAAGATACTCGCGTCCGGGGCGGACCGCGTGATCACGCCGAACGTCATCGGCGGCAGGCGCATGGCGGCGATGCTGCTGCGGCCGGTCGTCGCGGACTACCTCGACGTCGTGATGCACGGCGATGCGCTCGAATACCGGTTGGACGCGATGCGCGTCCGCCCGGGCTCCGAGCTCGACGGCAAGACGATCGCCGAGGCGCAGGTGCGCGACAAGACGGGCGCGTTCGTGCTCGCGGTGCGCTCAGGGGACGCGGTGAACCCGAATCCGGGCGCAGGCACGCGGTTCGCTGCCGGCGACGAGATCATCGCACTGGGGACGCGCGAACAGCTCGCCAAGCTCGAACGCATGGTGTGAGGGTGGCGATTCGCCCGAAGAGTTGCTAGCCTTGGCCGGTGGCGTCCAAGACAAGGAGGATGTGAACAGTGGATCTCGCTTCCTACATCAGAGACATCCCGGACTTCCCGAAGGAAGGCATCATCTTCAAAGACATCACGCCTCTGCTCGCAAGCCCCGAGGGCTTCCGCGAGGCGATCGACGTTATCGCAAGCGAGTTCGAGGACGCTGGCGTGACGAAGGTCTTGGGCGCCGAAGCGCGCGGATTCATCTTCGGTGGCGCGCTCGCGTACAGGCTCGGCGCAGGCTTCGTTCCGGCGCGCAAGCCGGGCAAACTCCCGTGGAGCACGACGCGGGCCGACTACGAGCTCGAGTATGGGACGGACTCGCTCGAGATCCACGCGGACGCCCTCGGACCCGAGGACAAGGTGCTGATCGTGGACGACGTGCTCGCCACAGGCGGGACGGCTGCAGCCAAGCGCCACCTCGTGGAGATGACGGGCGCTTCGTGCGCTGGATTCGCGTTCCTCATCGAGCTCGACTTCCTGGGAGGACGGGCTAAGCTCGGCGAGGACGCGAAGATAGTCTCGCTCATCCACGTCGAGTAGGGCCTTCGGGCCGTCGCGTGTGGTCGAGTAGGGCCTTCGGGCCGTCGCGTGTGGTAGAATCGCTCTAAGCACGCAAGAAGGCGGCCTCGCTTTCGCAGCATCGACGCAGCAGGAGGTGGGCGTGCTGACCGTCAGACAGACGCTCGTGCGCGTCGTCGCCACCCTCGTCACAGCGGCTTTCTGTGCGTCCGCCGCAGCCGCGCCACGAGCTCTTGCCACGCCATCGACCCCTGAGATCCGCGCCAAGCAAGCCGAGGCGAAGGACGCTCAGGCGGAACTTCAGCGGATGAGCGACGAGCTCGAGATTGCCATCGAGCAGTACAATGCGATCTCCGAGGCGCTCGCCAAGACGCGCGAGGACATCGCGAAGACGGAAGCAGAGCTCGAGGCGGCAAAGGCGGACCTGTCCGAGCGGCGTCGAGCGCTGGAGGAGCGAGCGGCGGCGATCTACCGGGGAGAGGACGCCGGCGTCCTGGAGATGCTGTTCGGTGCCACCTCCTTCGAAGACCTGATCGTGCGCGTCGAGCTTTTCAGCCGGATCGGACGGTACGACGCGCAGCTGGTGGCTGACGCCACGGCGGCGAAGAGGCGCGTCGAGGCGGCAGAGCAGGCGCTCAAGAGCCGAGAGCAAGAGCAGGTCGCGCTCAAGAAGAAGGCCGAGCAGCAGGCCGCCGACATCAAGGCCGCGATCGAGCGGCAGCGGCAGTACGTGGAGGCGCTCAACTCCGAGGTGAAGCAGCTCATCGCTCAGGAGGAGGAGCGGCAGCGGCGGCTTGCCGAGGAGCGTGCCCGGGCCGCCGCTGCGGCGGCCGCCGCACGCCGAGGGCGATCGGCGACGCCGGTCGGCGACCTCCCTGCAGGGCACCCGGAGGTCGTCGACATCGCGCTCAAGTACCTCGGCGTCCCGTACGTGTGGGGCGGCGCTTCTCCTGCGGGATTCGACTGCTCGGGGCTGTGCGTGTATGTCTACGCGCAGATCGGCATCTCGCTCCCGCGGACGAGCGCCGCGCAGTTCCAGGCAGGAGCGCACATCCCGCCCGACCGCCTCGACCTGTTGCGCCCCGGCGACCTGGTGTTCTTCGGGACGGACGGGGACCCGTCGCGCGTCCACCACGTGGGCATCTACGCTGGTGACGGCAACTACATACATGCGCCGCAGATCGGCGACGTGGTCAAGGTGTCGTCGCTCACCGAGCGCATCGCGTCCCGCGGAGACTACGTGGGCGCTTCGCGCTTCTGAGAAGCGGTCCCTTCGTCTGCCATTCGCCTGCATACCCGCTGTGCTATGATTCGGCGAACCAGCAGGCCATCCGCCGGATATCCGGTACCTCGGAGGTGACGTGTGGCACGGACGCTGTTCTCAGGCAACGAGGCCGTCGCGCGCGGCGCATGGGAGGCCGGCGTTGCAGTGGGGGTCGGGTACCCGGGCACGCCCTCGACCGAGGTGCTGGAGAACCTGGTCCGCTACGAAGGGGTGCGGTGCGAATGGGCGCCGAACGAGAAGGTGGCCGCTGAGGTCGCGGCCGGCGTCAGCCTCGCGGGCGGCCGGGTCATCGTGACGATGAAGCACGTCGGGCTGAACGTGGCAGCAGACCCGCTGTTCACGCTCGCGTACACGGGCGTCGGCGGGGGGTACGTGCTGTTCGTGGCAGACGACCCCGGCATGCACTCCTCGCAGAACGAGCAGGACAGCCGTCGCTACGCCGTGGCTGCAAAGGTGCCCATGCTCGAACCTGCGGATCCTGCCGAGGCGCTCGCGATGACACGCGCGGCGTTCGAGATCTCGGAGGAGTTCGACGTCCCGGTGCTCGTGCGCTCGACGACGCGCGTGTCGCACTCGAAGGGTGTCGTCGAGGTCGACGGCGCACGGGCTCAGGTTCAACCTCAACCGTACATCAAGGACCCTGCCAAGTGGGTGATGGTCCCTGCGAACGCGCGTCGCCGGAGGATCGACCTCGAGGAGCGCCTCGTGCGGCTTGCGGAGCACGCGGAGCTGTCGGGTCTGAATCGCGTCGAGCTGCGCGACCGCTCGTTGGGTGTGATCGTCGACGGCGCTGCGTACCGTGCGGTGCGCGAGGCGCTGCCGGACGCCTCGGTGCTGAAGATCGGCATGGTGCACCCGTTCCCACGGGACCTGGTGCGGGCCTTCGCGGCCGAGGTCGAGTCGGTCGCTGTCGTCGAGGAGCTCGGTCCGTTCGTGCGGGACCTGGTCGTGCAGGCAGGGGTCGCGGTGCGAGAGGTCCCGCTCCCGGCGTGGGGCGAGGTCACTCCCGCCGTCGTGCGTGCGGCGTTCGGGGTGCTCCCCCTGGAGGTGCGGAAGGTCCGTGAAGGGGTCCCAGAGCGCCCGCCGCTCATGTGCCCCGGCTGTCCGCATCGCGGCGTGTTCTGGGCGCTCAAGAGGACGAAGGCCGTCGTGACCGGCGACATCGGCTGCTACACGCTCGGTGCTGCGCCGCCGCTCGCGGCGATGGACTCGTGCATCTGCATGGGAGCGAGCGTCGGGATGGCGCACGGCGCCTCGCTCGTCGAGCGCGAACGCCCAGTGATCGGCGTCATCGGCGACTCCACCTTCGCGCATTCGGGCATCACCGGTCTCGTGCACATGGCCTACAACGGGAGCCACGGCACGATCGTCGTGCTCGACAACCGCACCACGGCGATGACCGGGCATCAAGGCAATCCCATCTCGGGCGTCACGCTTTCCGGGGAGCACACGAGCGAGCTCGACCTCGAGGCGCTCGCGCGGGCGTGCGGCGCCGGGTGGGTGCGCACGGTCGATCCGTTCGATCTCGCAACGACACTAGCGGCGCTCAAAGAGGCGATCGCCGCGCCGACGCTGGCGGTCCTGATCGCCAAGGCCCCGTGCGCGCTGCTCGAGAAGCGGGTGAAGGACCCCGTCGCCGTGGACGACGACGTGTGCACCGCGTGCGGCTCATGCATCCAGCTCGGTTGCCCAGCCATCTCGAAGGCGGACAGCGGGAATGCGCAGATAGACGTCACCATCTGCGTCGGCTGCGGCCAGTGCGAGCAGGTGTGCCGCTTCGGCGCGATCGTGCCGGCAGGACCGGCCTGCGATCTCGGGGGGAGCGCACGATGAGCGGCGTGACGACGGTGGTGCTGGCCGGTGTGGGCGGGCAAGGGACGATCCTCGCCGGAGACGTCCTCGCAAAGGTCGCGATGGCAGACGGGCACGATGTGCGGCTGTCGGAGGTCCACGGCATGGCGCAACGCGGAGGGTCGGTCATCACCTTCGTGCGGTTCGGCGACGAAGTGCACGCACCGGTCGTCGATCCGGGCACCGCAGACCACCTCATCGCGTTCGAGATGATCGAAGCCGCACGGCAGCTCCCGTTGCTCAAGCGTGACGGCCGCTTGGTGGTGAACCAGCGGGTGGTCTTGCCGCTGCCGGTGCTCGTCGGCGCGGCGCGGGTGCCCGACGACCTTGAAGCCGCGCTCGCGCGCGAAGGCGCCATCTTCGTCGATGCGGAAGCGTTGGCGTGCGAGGCCGGATCGTCGAAGTCAGCCAACATCGTGCTCCTTGGCGCCGCTTCGGCAGGGCTTCCGCTGTCTGAAGAGTCGTGGGCCGAGGTCATCGCGTCGCGCGTGCCGCCAGCCACCGTCGAGGCGAACCTGCGCGCGTTCGAGCTCGGCAGGGCAGCGTGTCTGAAAGGAGCGTGTCGGTAGCGATGGGTCCAACCGTCAAGCAGATCTCCGTGTTCATCGAGAACAAGTCGGGGCGCGTGAGCGAGGTGACGGGAATCCTCGGAGACGCAGGCGTGAACATCCGCGGGTTCTCTGTATCGGACACCGCGGACTACGGCATCCTGCGTCTGGTGGTGGACAGGCCCGAGCAGGCCGAGCAGGCGATCAAGGCCGCCGGCTTCACGGTGCGCGTGGACGACGTGATCTGCATCGACGTCCCGGACGTTCCCGGCGGCCTTGCAGGGATCCTCAAGGTCGTGTCGGATGCCGGCGTGAACATCGAGTACGTCTATTCGCTGGTGGCCACGCTCGTGGTCATCAACGTCGCCGACGTGAACCGTGCGCTCCGGCTGCTCGAGGGCAGGCCGGTGCGTTTGGTCTCCCAGGAGGACATCGCGGCGCTCAGGCCGTCGGTGCAGGGGTAGGGGGGCGTCGCGCCCAAGCGTGACGCTCGGGAAAGGAGGAGCCATGTCGAGAGTGCGCGCGCGCTTCGGGGCAGCGCTCGTCGTCGCCGCGGTGCTCGCTGGAGCGCTCGGCGGTTGCGGTGCGAAGCAGGGAGGTGGGACCGAAGGCGGGCAGGCCGACAAGGAGCCGTACCGGATCGGCGCGGTCGTCTCGCTCACCGGCACCTATGCCGGGCTCGGCGTGCCCGAGAAGAAGGCCATCGAGCTTCAGCGAGACGCGGTCAACGCGAGCGGCGGCATCAACGGCCACCCGGTCGAAGTGATCTTCGAAGACGACGCCACGGACCCGGCGAAGGCCGCGGCCGCTGCTACGAAGCTGATCGACCAGGACGGCGTGCTCGCGATCATCGGCGCCACAGGCACGGCGCAGACGATGGCCATGCGTTCTGAGGTGCAACGGGCCGGAGTGCCGCAGGTATCGATGGCCGGCGGGTCGGTCATCACCGACCAGCTCGACCCGATGGTGTTCCAGACGCCGTGGCCGAACCGCATCGTGGTGCCGTTCGTGCTGAAGGCGATCGCTGGCAAGGGCCTCGCCAAAGTCGCGCTCATCTCAGACAGCGGCGGATATGGCAAGGACGGCCACGCCATCATCGCGAAGGAGGCCCCGGCAGCTGGCATCACCATCGTCGCAGACGAGACGTTCAACCCGGGCGACACCGATATGTCCTCGCAGCTCACGAAGATCCGCGCTGCCAAGCCTGATGCGGTGCTGATGTGGAACGCTGGCAAAGAGGCCGCGCTCATCGCCAAGGGCATGAAGCAGCTCGGTATGACGCAACCGCTGTTCGGGGGGCCCGGAAACGGACGCAAGGAGTTCATTCAGGGCGCAGGCGACGGAGCCGAAGGGTTCCGGTTCGCCGCAGGGAAGATCCTCGTGCCGAGCGCCTATGGGACCGACACCGAGGCGTACCGCGTCGCAACGGAGTTCATCGATTCGTACACCCAGAAGTACGGCGAGCCGCCGGACATCTTCGCAGGACACGCGTACGATGCGTTCCTGATCGTGGTCGACGCGCTCAAGCGTGTGGAAGGCGAACCGACCCCCGCCAAGCTCCGGGACGCAATCGAGCAGACGAAGGGCCTCGTGGGCGTCGGCGGTACGTTCAGCTACTCGCCGACCGATCACAACGGTCTGACGGAATCGGAGCTCGTGCTGTACCGCGTCGAGAACGGCGCGTGGGTGCTCGACACGCAGTGAGCTGCGGCGGAAGGTGCTGATGAGCGGCGCAGACGCCCTGCAATTCGTCGCGTCCGGACTGCAGAACGGAGCGATATACGCGCTGATGGCGCTCGGTTTCACGCTGGTGTTCGCGTCGACCGGCATCATCAACTTCGCGCAAGGGGAGTTCTTCATGCTGGGCGGCATGCTCGTCGCGGCCGGTGTCGCGGCAGGCGTGCCGCTCGGCGCCTGCGTTATCGGGGCGGTCGCGATGACCGCGGCGATCGGCTGCCTCGTGGAGCGCCTGGCGCTGAGGCCAGCTCGCTCGGCAGGAGGGCTCGCGCTCGTCATCATCACGATCGGCTGCTCCATGCTCATCAAGTCCGGTGCGAGGCACCTGTTCGGACCGGACGAGCGAGCGGTGCCGCCGTTCACTGCCGGCCAGCCGTTGCGGGTGGCAGGCGCTCTCATCGATCCGCAAGCGCTGTGGGTCATCGGCCTCGCGGTCGCTGCGGCGGCCGCGTTGACGGCCGTGTACCGCTTCACCAAAGTCGGGCTCGCGATGCGCGCGTGCTCGATCAGCCACGATGCTGCGCGCATCGTGGGCATCGACACTGCGCGCGTCGTGATGCTCGCGTTCGGGCTCGCGGGGGCGCTCGGCGCGCTCGCGGGGGCAGCGGTGGCCCCGGTGACGCAGACGGCCTACGACGTCGGAGCGCGCATGGGACTCAAGGGCTTCGCAGCCGCACTGCTCGGCGGTCTCGGTGACCCGGTGGGCGCGATCGTCGGCGGATTCGCGCTCGGCCTTCTCGAGAGCGGCGCTGTCGCGTTCGTCTCCGGCACGTACAAAGACGCGGTCGCGCTGGTCGTGCTGCTCGCCGTGCTCGTATTGCGGCCGCAAGGCATCGTCGGACGGCACCTCGGGGAGAAGCTGTGAAGGCGCGGTATCGCCAGGCGCTCGTGGCGCTCGGAGCGGCGGCGCTGCTCGCGGTCCCGCTCGTCGTCAGCGACCGGTACGTGCTGAAAGTGCTCACGTTCGTGGGAGTGAACTCGATCATCGTGGTCGGCCTGGCGCTGCTCTTCGGGTTCGCAGGGCAGGTCTCGCTCGGACATGCGGCGTTCTTCGGTATCGGCGCGTACGCCTCGGCGTACCTCGCAGGGACGCTTCGGATGCCGTGGCCAGCGTCGCTCGCTGGCGCGGTCGCTGTGGCCGCTCTAGCGGGGTGGGCCGTGGCCATGCCGAGCCTGCGCCTCAAAGGGCACTACCTTGCGATGGCGACGCTCGGCTTCAACGAGATCATGAGCGTCGTCTTCATAGAGGCCAAAGCAGTGACTGGCGGCATCGACGGGATGGGCAACGTCCCGTTCCCGTCGCTCGGTGCGCTGGAGCTGCGGACTCCCGCGACCCTGTACCTGCTCGTGTGGGGCGTGGCGCTTCTTGTCATCGCTGCTGCGGCGAACGTCGTGCGGCGCAAGCCAGGTCGAGCGATGCGGGCGCTCCACGCCACCGAGCCCGGCGCCGCGGCGTCTGGCGTGAACGTCGCGGCGGTGAAGGTGCAGACGTTCGCGCTCTCTGCGGCGCTCGCGGGACTCGCGGGAGCGCTCTATGCGCACACCGTCGGATTCATCTCTCCGTCCACCTTCGGCCTGGACCTCTCGATCCTGCTGATGGCGTCGGTCGTGCTCGGTGGGCGCGAATCGCTCGCTGGGCCGCTCGCGGCGATGGCGGTCTTCACGCTGCTGCCGTATGCAGGCGCGCTCGTTCCTGGCGTGTCGCGCGTCGCCGCGGAGACCATCCAAGACTGGGTGCCGGACCTGGTCGGCCTCACCGTGGTCGTCGTGCTCATCGTTAAGTCCCGCAGAGGTGGACTCACGCGACCGAGCGGCACGACGACGGACGCGGGTGATGTCCGGTGAGCCTGCTTGCGGTCAGAGGGCTGGACAAGCGGTTCGGCGGCGTGCACGCCGTCGACGACGTGAGCTTCGACGTGCACCAGCAGACGATCAAAGCGCTCATCGGCCCGAACGGTGCAGGCAAGAGCACGGTGTTCAATCTGCTCACCGGCTTCGACCGCCCAGATGCTGGAAGCGCCGTGTTCGACGGAGAGGACCTCATCGGCCGCGCGCCGCACGAGGTCGTGGGCAGGGGAGTGGCTCGGACGTTCCAGGAGAGCCGCCTGTTCGACACCATGACCGTCGAGGACAACGTGCTCGTCGGCATGCATCTTCACCTGCGCGCGTCTGTGCTCGCATCGGCTCTGGGCCTGCCGCGTGTGCGCGCCGAGGAGACAGAAGCGCGCGAACGGGCGGCGCACGTCATGCGGCTCGTGGGGATCGAGCAGCACCGGCACGTGCGAGCTGGGGACCTGCCGCACGGCATCCGACGGCTCGTCGAGGTTGCGCGGGCGCTCGCCACCCGTCCGCAGCTGCTTCTGCTGGACGAACCGGCGGCCGGACTCGACGGTCGAGAGACCGAGGAGCTCGCGCAAGCCCTGCTGCGCATCAAGGACACGGGCGTGACGCTGCTCGTCGTCGAGCACGACATGGGGCTCGTCATGGAGGTCTCCGACGAGATCGTCGTCATCGATCAAGGGCGCAAGATCGCTGAAGGCCCGCCGTTGCTCATCCAGAAGGACCCGGCAGTCCTCGAGGCGTACCTGGGCGAGGTGGCTGAGCATGCCTGAGCTCTTGGAGGTGCTCGGCGTTCGTGCGGGCTACGGGCGGATCGACGTCGTACGGGAGGCGTCCCTGTCGGTGAAAAGCGGCGAGGTGGTGGCGTTGCTGGGCTCGAACGGCGCCGGCAAGTCGACGCTGCTCAAGGCGATCGCAGGCATTCTGCGGCCGTCTGCGGGAGCGGTGCGGCTCGCCGGTGACGACGTGACGGCGCTTCCTCCGGAACGGCTCGTGCGGCGCGGGCTTGCGCTCGTACCTGAGGGGCGGATGCTCTTCGGGGACCTCACCGTCGAGGAGAACCTCGCTCTCGGCGCGTACGCGACGGGAAGCGACGCGGCAACGAGGGAGCGGGTCTTGACGCTCTTCCCGGTCCTGGCCGATCGCCTCTCGCAGCGGGCGGCGACGCTTTCCGGCGGAGAGCAGCAGATGCTTGCCATCGGCCGGGCGCTGATGTCCCGCCCGCGCGTGATACTGCTCGACGAGCCCTCGTTGGGGCTCGCGCCGCGCGTGGTGGCGCAGATCTTCGACGTTCTCGACGATCTCGTGTCTGACGGGCTCGGGGTGCTTCTCGTTGAGCAAGATGCGAACCTCGCGCTGAAGCACGCGAACCGAGGCTACGTGATGCGCAACGGACGCGTGGTCCTCAAAGGACTCGCGTCGGACCTCCGTCGCAACGATGAGGTGCGATTGGCGTATCTTGGGTCGTGGCACAGGAAGGAGCCGCCCGATGCCGATATGGAACCCTGAGTACGAGTGCATGTCCCGCGAGGAGCTGAGGGCGCTGCAGCTCAGGCGGCTGCAGGCGACCGTCGCGTGGGTGTACGACCGCGTGCCGTACTACCGGGAGCAGCTCGAAGCGCGAGGCGTGCATCCTAAAGACGTCCGCTCGCTGGACGACGTCCGGCTGCTGCCGTTCACGGACAAGACGGCCCTGCGCGACACCTATCCGTTCGGTATGTTCGCCGTGCCGTTGGACGAGGTGGTGAGGGTGCACTCGTCGTCCGGCACGACGGGCAAGCCGATCGTCGTGGGGTACACGCGGGGCGACCTGAACACCTGGACGGAGCTCACCGCACGCATCGCGTCCGCTGCTGGCGTCACCGCGAAGGACCGCGTGCAGATGGCGTTCCTGTACAGCATGTTCACCGGCGGGTGGGGCATGCACTACGGCATCGAGCGCATCGGGGCGACGATCTTCCCGGCCGGCGCGGGCAACACCGAGCGGCACCTCATGATGATGCAGGACTTCGGAACGACGGCGCTCGTGTGCACGCCGAGCTATGCGCTGTACATCGCGGAAGTCGCGGAGCAGACCGGCGTCGACATCAAATCGCTCCCGCTCCGGGTGGGTCTGTTCGGCGGGGAGCCGTCCGGTGAGGGCATGCGCGAGGAGATCGAGCGCCGGCTGGGAATCCTTGCCACTGACAACTACGGCCTGTCGGAAGTGATGGGTCCGGGGGTCTCAGGCGAGTGCGAGCACCAGTGCGGGCTCCACATGGCGGAGGACCACTTCTTGTTCGAGATCGTCGACCCTGAGACGGGCGAGCCGCTCGACGAAGGGGAGGAGGGCGAGCTCGTCATCACGACGCTCACGAAAGAGGCGTTCCCGGTGCTCCGCTACCGGACGCACGACCTCACGACGATCGACACGAGCCCGTGCGTGTGCGGACGGACGTCGGCGCGCATGCGGAAGGTGCGGGCGCGCACGGACGACATGCTCATCATCCGGGGCGTGAACGTGTTCCCCTCGCAGATCGAAGACGCGCTCATGCAGATCGAGGGCGTCGAGCCGCACTACCTCATCGTGGTGAACCGTGACGGGCCGATGGACGATCTGGAGGTGCGCATCGAAGTGGCGGAGGCCATCTTCTCCGACGCGATGGCGGACCTCGTCGGTTTCACACGTCGTGTCGCTGAGAAGATATACTCTGTCGTCGGCCTTCACGCCAAGGTGACGCTCGTCGAGCCAGGTACAATAGAGCGGACGGCAGGCAAGGCCAGAAGGGTCATCGACAACCGTCGAGCGGAGTGACGTGGACCGCACCCTCATCATCGTTCTTGGGGCAGTGCTCGGAGCGGCCCTCATCGCAGGCGCCGCCATCGGGGCGGTGCTCCTGTGGCGGCGTACGGTCAAGCGCCACCTCATCACGCTCGTCGGCCGTCGAGAAGGCGTGCGTGCGGGTCTGGAGTCGTTTGCCGCGGTCGTCAAGCACCTGGCGGACGCGAGCGACGGCGACCTGATCGCGTTCGCGCTCGACGACGCCCACGAGGACCGGAAGACGCTGCGCGAGGTCGCGTCGCGGATGCGCGTGGACGCGCTGGAGCTCGCGACGATGCCGCTTCCCAAGGAGCTCGTCCCCATCGCGGACGACCTGAGCGATGCCGCCGAGCTCATCATGGAGCAAGCCGAGGCGATCGCGAAACCAGAGGGGCCAGAGACGCTCGATGCGCTCACCGCCGTCGACATTCCTGCCATCCGGAGCTACCTCGATGCGGCCGACGCCCTGCTTGCGGAGATGAAGGCGAAGTATCGGCTGGAAGACGATGTGGTGTACGGCGGGGGGCTGTACATCTGAGGTCATGAGGGGGCGCGATGGACGAGTTCGGGCGCATCGAGGGGCGCGAGGTGCCGAGAGCGGTGCGCGTGATCGCGGCCGTCGGTGCGCTCGTCGTCGTGCTGTGGGTCGTCGCAGCGGCGTTCGCCTCGTACCAGGATGCGGTCTCTCGTTCTCGGGGAGGCTCACGCGAGGCAACGCAGACGCCGTCTGGCGCCGCCACGGAGACCAGCGAGCCGTCGACTGGAAGCCCCACCCAGCAGACGGAGGGGGAGGGGGGTGCGGCGGCCGGTTCCGGCGTGGTCGTTCTCGTCGACGGGCTCAAGCTCCGCGAGCGGCCGAGCACGGCGGCCGCCGTGGTCAAGCGGCTGAAGGCAGGCCAGCGGCTGCTGCTTCTTGAAGAGGGGACCGGTTGGTACCACGTCCGCGACATGGACGGGTCTGAGGGATGGGTGGCTGCCGGCGGCAGCTACACGCGGCTGGAGAAGTGAGAGGCCAGAAGATGGCACGAGTGTTCGGCGAAGCGAGAGATTTCTACCGCCTGCGGCTGATCCGGCTCGACGCGCAAGGGGACCTTGACTTCGAGTGGCGCGACGACATCCTCTGGCGCCGACCGCGCATCGATCTCCCGGAAGAAGTAGCAGAGTATCGCGTCGAGGCCGTCCGCCTGGACGACGAGGAGCGTGTGGCCGTCCTCGCTTCCTTCGACGACTACGACGAGGCCCTTGCCTGGCTGAACGAGACCCAGGCCGACCTCGACGAGATGACGACCGCCGAGTTCGAGGAAACCTACATCGACACGGCGTTCGAGGGGGAGTAAGCCAGCAGCACGAGGCGCAGCAGGTCGACAGGGCGGTTCTGAGACGCACTTAACATAAGATATATTATCACACATAGCGAGCACGTCTGGAGTATGGCCTTTGCGGCGGGAACGCGTGAGCCGGTCTCTTCCGGAGCGATGGTCTCGCGGAGCGCCACGAGCACGTTCGACCATGGACTCGCGGAAGACGACGACGGAGTGCGGCTCGTTGTGACGCGGACCGCACTCCGTCGCATGGACGTTTATGCCTCGCGCGCCGCATCCGACTGGACTTCGGCGGTGAAGTCTGGCGCATCGATCGCTGCGCCCTCCGGCTCCGGCGGCAGGATCAGATTCAGGACGACGCCCAGGAGCGTGGCAAGCGCCATTCCGGGGACGGTGTAGCGCCCGAGCGGGATCGTGAAACCTCCCGTCTCCATGCCGATGCCGACCACTAGCACGACGCTGGACAGGATGAGGTTGCGGCTGTGGCTGTAGTCGATGCCCGAGTCCACGAGCAGGCGAAGACCGCTCGATGCGATCAGTCCGAACAGGAGCAGCGACACGCCGCCCATGACGTTGGTTGGGATCGAGCTGATGAGCGCCGAGATCTTGGGCACGAACCCGCCGATGATGAAGGCCAACGCGCCCGCGTACCAGAAGACCTGCGTGGCGTAGACCTTCGTGACGGCCATGACGCCGATGTTCTCGGCATAGGTCGTAGACGGTGTGCCGCCGACGGCGCCAGACAGCGCGGTGGCGAGGCCGTCGCCGAACAGCGACTCTGGCAGCATGGGCGTGAAGTCCTTGCCCGTGATCTCGTTGATGACGAGCAGGTGCCCGATGTGCTCGACGACCACGACGAGCGCGACAGGCGCGATGATGAGGATCGCGTTGAGGTCGAACTTCGGATACGTGAAGTACTGCCAGGGCCAGTCGATCCACTTGGCCTGCGCGACGCCGCTGAAGTCGACCATGCCGAGCGGGATCGACACCACGTACCCGACGATGATGCCCAAGAGCACCGGTATCGTCCGCGCGAAGCCCTTGAGGTACGACGAGAATGCGATGGCGGCGAACAGCGTGATCGCAGCGACAGCGAGCCCTTTGAGGTCGACGCCCTTGGAGGGGTCGGCTCCCGGGAACATGGCCATCTTCACGGCCACTGCGGAAAGCCCGAGGCCGATGACGATGACGACGGCGCCCACAACGGCCGGCGGCAGGACCTTGTTGAGCCAGTCGGTCCCAAAGTACTTGATGATGCCAGCGACGACCATGTACACGACACCAGCGGCGACCAGGCCGCCGAGCGCAGCCGGGATGTTCTTTCCGCCGGGCCCGCCGCCGACAGCGATGAGTGGTGCGATGAAGGCGAAGCTCGAGCCAAGGTAGCTCGGAATCTTGTTGCGAACGCAGATGAGGTAGACGATGGTGCCGATGCCCGAGGTCATGAGGCCGATCCCAGGGTGCAGCCCCGTGAGGTACGGGACGAGCACCGTGGCGCCGAACATGGCCATGAGGTGCTGGACCGAGAGCGGTATCGCCTGCGCGAGCGGCAGCTTCTCGTCGGTCTGGATGACGCGAGTCTTCTCAGCCACGGCGCTCTCCTAACCGATGAGCTTCTCGATCGCGGGCAGGACGAAAGTGATGGCGAAGGCCACGGAGACGACCCACATGAGCGGGTGCACCTGCTTAGCCTTGCCGTGGAACACCTTGAGCAGCACGTAGCTGATGAAGCCAAGCCCGATGCCGTAGCTGATGTTGTAGGTCAGCGGGATGCCGACGATGGTCAGAAACGCCGGGAACGCCTCTTCAAGGTCGGTCCATGGGATGTCGCGCACCGTGCGCATCATGAGGAAGCCGACGACGATGAGCGCGCCTGCGGTGATGGGATACATGTAGTACGAGCCCTCGGGAACCGTGAACCCTGCGCCCGCGAGCTGCCCGAAGTGCACCGCGTTGCCCACGTCGTAGCCGCCGCCGATCATGGCGATCACAGGAGCGAAGAACGCGGAAAGCGCGAAGAGGACGCCGGTCACGATCGACATGAGCCCGGTGCGGCCGCCTTCCGCGACGCCTGCCGCGGACTCGATGTAGGTCGTGATCGAGCTCGCGCCGAACAGGCCGCCCACGCTTGCGGCGATCGAGTCGACGGTCAAGATGCTCCGGATCCCTGGGACCTTGCCGTTCTCGTCCACGAATCCTGCCTGCTCACCGATGGAGATGACGGTTCCCATGGTGTCGAAGAAGTCGGTGAGCATGATGGCGAAGACCATGAGGAGGAGCGACGGGGTGAAGACCTTGGCGAGCGCGATCGTCCCACCGTCCACCGTCTGGAACGGCGCGAAGAACGTGCTGAAGTCCAGCGGCGCGACGACGCCGCCCTTCGGCAGCGAGGTGACGCCCAAGATGAGCGCCGCTACGGTCGCTGTGACGATGCCCCACAGGATGTCGCCTTTGATTCGCAGCGCCATGAAGATGAGGATGGCGAGAAGCCTGATGAGGGTCACCCAGACGTACTTCTGCGTGAAGTCGCCGAGCGAGATCAGCGTCGCCGAGTTCGGCTGGATGATGCCGCCCTCATTGAGGCCGATGGTCGTGATGAACAGGCCGATGCCGACGCCGATCGCGCGCTTCAAGTCGATCGGGATGGCGTCCATGACCGCCTCGCGAAGGCCCGTGAGGACCAGGGCGAGGATGACGAGGCCCTCGACGAAGATGACGGCCATGCCGACTTGCCACGGCACGTTGGCCTGCTGGAAACCGATGACAGAGAAGGTCACGACAGCGTTCAGGCCCATGCCGGAGGCCAAGGCGAGCGGGCGGTTCGTGAACACTCCCATGCAGATGCACATCAGCGCCGCGCCGAGCGCGGTGGCGGTCGCAGCGCCAGCGAACGGGACCCCGGCCGCAGACAGGATGCCAGGGTTCACGAAGATGATGTACGCCATCGTCATGAACGTGGCGACGCCGGCAAGCACCTCCGTCTTGAGGTCGGTGCCTCGCTCCTTGAACTTGAAGAACTTCTCCATCGCACCAGTCCTTTCTGTTGGTCGTTCGTGTAGGTCACGCGATCTTGATCGAGTCCGCCGCGATGGTACTCACGTGTGCAGTCCTCACCCCCTCCAAGGCAGTCGGAGATGCGCTCGGCCATGTTATGTAAAGTACATGCGCCATCATCTGCCTGGTGACCTTCCGTTTCGGGCGTCGTCCAGATCATGGACCCACAGCGCACCGAGGTACGTGGCGCAGGGCAGTAGGCGGTCGTTGCCGAGCGCGTGCAGCAGATGGCGGGCGATCGGCGGCCGCAAGTCGAGCGACGCGAGCTCGTCGAGGGGAACGACGAGGACGGCGTCGACGGCCGGGTCGTGAGGTGTGAGGCTGTCCGTGGACGACAGCGGGCGTGCAGAGAAGGTCAGGTTGATGACGTGCCTGCTGCCGTCAGGGGCGATCGAGTCGTTCACGAGAAGAAGCTGCTCGACGGCGATGGGAAGCCCGATCTCCTCGAGCACCTCTCGTTCAAGGGCCTTATCGAGCGGCTCTCCCCACGCCACTCCTCCTCCCGGAAGCAGGGCGTACGAGGAGCCGTGCTTGTGTTGAGTGACGACGACGAGACCGCCGGGAGCGAGGATCGCAGCAGCGACGCGCACGCGCGGGGCCTCAGACGCCGGTGCTCCCAAAGCCCCCCTCCCCTCGCGTGGTCGAATCGAGCTCCACTGTCTCCACCAGGCGCACGGCAGCGACCTTCTGGATGACGAGCTGCGCGATCTTGTGGCCGCGCTTGATCTCGATGGGTTCAGTCGGGTCCAGGTTGATGGCGATGACCTTGATTTCGCCTCGATAGTGGCTGTCGATGAGGCCGGGGCTGTTGACCAGACCGAGGCCATGCTTGATCGCGAGTCCGCTCCGCGGTTGGACGAACCCCGCGTACCCCTCCGGTATCGCGACCGCGATGCCGGTAGGCACGAGTGCTCGCGCGAACGGAGCAAGCGTGACGTCTGCGGCTGCGTAGAGATCGAGCCCTGCGTCGCCCTCGTGAGCGTACGACGGGAGCGGCAGGTCTGGATCGAGGCGCTTGATGCGAAGATCCATCACCGCACGCCTCTCAGCGTCGTGGGGAGGTGCGCTTCGCAGCGCGAAGCGGCCTTCGTGAGTGCGTCTGCGCTGAAAGGCAAGACGGCCGCGGCGTCCGGATCGAGCGTCCGTTCAGGACGGAACTGCTGGATGACGTACCGCTCGCCGCCCGCGAGCGCGCGCGCGATGCGCGGGAAGTCTTCGATGGTGAGCGAACCCGGCCAGGCAGTGGTGCGGAACTCGTGCCGCACGCCCGAGCCGATGACGAGGTCGACGCTCCGCGCCACCGCCTCGGCTGAGCCTGCGACGCCGGTGAGCGCGTCGTAGCGCTCGGGCACGGTCTTCACGTCGAGCGCGACCATCTCGACGAGACGTTCTTCGAGGATGCGCTCGAGCACCTCGGGCCTGCTTCCGTTCGTGTCGAGCTTGACCGGAAGCCCCATGTCGCGAAGCGCGGCGAGGAGCTCCATCAGCCCCGGATCGGCCGTCGGCTCTCCCCCCGTGATGGCGACGCCGTCGATCCAGCCGCGACGTACGGCGAGAAGCTCCAAAAGCGGCGTGCTGTCCTGCGCAGAACCCGGAGCGACGAGGTCAGGGTTGTGGCAGTACGGGCATCGGAACGGACAGCCGCTCACGAACACGGTCGCCGCGATGCGGCCCGGCCAGTCCAGCATGCTCGCTGGCTGCCAGGCTGCGATCCGCAGTCTCGGAGCTGTCGTCGTCAGGCTCACGGCGGCCTTCCTAGTTCGCAAGGACAGCGCGGAGTTCGCTCGCATCAGGCGCTGTTCCCCGCCACGCGGCGACCTCACGTCCGGTCGAGTCGACGACGATGACCGTCGGCGTTGCCAGCACGCCGTGGAACGAGGCCTCGGCCAGCCCGTCGATCGAGTCGACGTCGTAGATCCTGAGCTGGTCGATGCCCTCGCACGCCCGTTTGGCTGCCGGGCAACGCGGGCAGTCTTCTTTCACGAACAGCTTGACTTCCACGCTTTGCACCCCTTCACGCGCTCGGCACGCCGGACAGGTCCGTGCGCACCCGGTCGTACAGCTCGGCCACCTTGCTGCGGTTCCAGGTCTGCACCTTGCTGAAGTAGCCGACGATACGCGTCACGCCGTAGACGTCGAGCGATCCGCACAGCGGGCACTGCGTCTTGAGCCCTCTGCTGGTGCGCTGGCAGGTCTCGCACACGGTGAACTCAGGGCTGAAGGCGATCTGCGCGCACTGCGTGTTGCGGAACGTCTTGACGACGAACGACTTGATGGCCTGCGGGTCCGGCTCGCTCTCTCCGAGCCAGACGTGCACGATGGCGCCCGCCTCGATGAGCGGGTGGAACCGCGACTGCTTCTCGACGCGCTCGATGTAGTCGATAGGCGCGTCCACGGCCAGGTGGACCGAATTCGTGTAGTAGCAGTGCCCGCTGGACGGGTCTCCTTTGATCGCGCGGGCGGCCTGCGTCGGCCAGTACTTCAGATCCAGCTTCGCGAGCCGATAGCCAGCGGACTCCGCCGGCGTCTCTTCGAGGACGAGGTTGATGCCGTACCGCTCGGAAAGCTCGCGGCACTTGAGGTTCATCGCCGCGACCACCTTCAGGCCGAACCGCAGCGCCTCGTCGGACTCGTGGAGCTGCTGGCCGGTGTGGACCTGCACGAGCTCGTTCAGTCCGATGAGCCCTGCGAGGTACGTGAGGCGGTCCATGTCGAGGTACGGCGAACCGTCCAGGTCGAGGGTGAGCAGACCGAGCGGGCCTTCCGCTCCGAGGTCCAGAAGTCCGCGGATGAACGCGCGCTTCTGGACGTGCGCCTTCGCGACGAGCTCGAGCGCCCGGTTGAGCTCCATGAACAGCGCCTGGTCGTTTCCGTTGGCTTTGTACGCGATGCGGGGCAGGTTGATCGTCACGTTCTGCAGCGCCGAGAAGCGCATCCGCTCCGGCGTGCTGGTCTCCTTGAGCTGCTCCTCGGAGAGCTTCAACTTGAGGCGGCAGCACTGTGAGACCGTGACCTCATCGCCCCGATCGAAGACGAAGTACGTGATGCCCTGCTTGCTTGCCACCGCGCACGCGAGGTCGAGGAACTCCTCGTGGCCCGGCGTGGTGAAGAAGTCCTCGTTGATATGCAGCAGCGGCTTCGGAAAGACGAACGTCTTGCCGTGTGCGTCGCCGCGCATGTAGACGTTGAACATGGCGCGCAAGAACGCCTGGGCCTCCTGCTCATAGTCCTTGTAGGTCTTGCCCGTGTACACGCCGCCCGGGCCGATGGCCGGCGTGTCGGCGAAGTGCCGCGGAACGTTGAAGTAGAGGTTGAAGTCGGTGAAGACGACCTGCGATCCGCGCGCGCCGGCGAGCTGGTTGAACTCGAAGATGAGCATCTGGGCCAGCTGGTCGAGCTCCTCGTCCGTCTTGCCGACAAGAAACGGCGCGAAGAAGATGTTGACGGCCTCCCAGCCGACGGCACCAGCGTAGTGCGCTTGGAGCGCGCTCGCCATCTTCACCATGTGGCCGATGAGCACCTCCGGATGTTTCGCGGGTCTGCTCACGCTCGTGATGTTCGGCAGCTTGAGCCCGTACTTCTTGATGTACTCGAGGCTGTGGCCGCCGCAGTACGGCCGGATGATGAAGCCGAGGTCGTGGATGTGGATGTCGCCCACGTAGTGCGCTTCGGCGACGTCTTCCGAGAACACCTTGCGCAGGGCGTACTCCTTGAGGATCGTCTCCGCGAGCGTCAGGTTGATCGACTCAGGGTTGTGGGTGGTGTTGCTGTTCTCCTTGTTGGCGTTCGTGATGATCTGTTCGACGTCCCACATCGGCAGGCCCAGGTGCGTATGGCGCTTGAGCGTGGTCGTCAGGCCGCGCTCGAGGAGCTCCAGGTCGACGAACTCGCGGATGATGGCCGTGGTGACCGTCAGGAGGTTCGTGCGGTCGATGCGGTCCTCGACGGCAAGCGCGATCTCCTCGGCGAGCGCCCGGTCGCAGCCGGTCTCCTTCACGAGCGAGTCTGCGATCTTCGAGCGGTCCCACGCGTCGATCTCTTGACGGGACGATGTGGCCACGAGGAGCGCGATGTCGGTCGTCTCCGCTGCCCGAGGGGCCGGCGCCGGCTTGATGACGTTGACTGTGCGTTCAAGAACCATTGCGACCTGCCTTCTGTGACGTCTTCTCCGTCCCGTGCGCCGAGCCAGAGCTCCGCTGTTTCGGCTCAACCAAGCTTCTTGAGCTCGGACGTGAACTCATCAAGGTCCTGGAACTGCTTGTACACGGACGCGAACCGGATGTACGCGACCTTGTCCAGCTCCAGGAGCCGCTTCAACACCATGTCTCCGAGGTCTTTGGCGCGGACCTCGTATCTGAACGAGTTGTGCAGCTCGGTCTCGATGTCGTCGATCAGCGCTTCGAGCTGCGCCGTGGTGACGTTGCGTTTGGCGGTGGCGACCACCAGCCCGCGCAGCAGCTTCCCGCGGTCGAACGGCTCGCGGCGCGAGTCCTTCTTGATGACCATGAGCGGCACGTCCTCGCGGCGCTCGTAGGTCGTGAACCGCTTCGCGCACTGAAGGCACTCGCGACGCCTTCGGATCGCGTCCCCCGACTCAGAGACCCGGGAGTCGACGACCCTCGTCTCTTCGTGACCGCAATACGGGCACCGCATCTGCCACCCCCACATCTAGGCCGCCTCCGAGACTAGCACACAAGATATTGCGTCGCAATGGCCAAGTCGGAATGCGTGCGGAGTTCACGACGGGCAGTGGCGAAACGGGCGCGTGCGGCAGGCATCACCTCGTCTCGTGCGGCCCGGAGCCGTCCCTGGAAGCGAGCTCGGACGCCTCCGCCACCCGGTCGCGGCCAGCATCGTCGCCGATGACGGGTATCGAGAGGGACTGCCCCGGCGAGAGGGACGCCGAGTGCAGCCCGTTCGCGGCGCGGATGGCGGCGACCTTCTCGGGAATCGTGTCGCCAGGCACAGCGCACCGTCGTGCGATCGACCACAGCGTGTCGCCCCGCTGCACGACGATCGTCACGCTCTTGACGTCCGTCGGAGGCGTTGCTGCGGCGCCCGCCGCGTGGACGATCGCAGCGATCAAGAGCGCGAGCGAGAGCACCGCCCCGAGCATCTCCAGCGTGACGGCGCATCGCGGCTCGCGCCTCGTCCTCGTGTGTTCCCTGCTCCTCATCCTCGGCTCCTGTGTCGTCGTGCGCATTCCACGCGTCATCGTACGGACGGGGTCTGACATCCATCGAACAGCCGTTCGATGGAAGCATACCGAACACGTGTTCGTATTGCAAGACGACATCGAACGCATGTTTGCATTCGTGCATGCAAGGCTGTAGACTAGGCGCGAGGGTCCCGAAGCAAGGGGGCGACATGGAGTATCAGCCACGGCTCACCCGGCGCCAGGAGCAGATCCTGGACTTCATCCGGGCCGAGATCCACCGCAAAGGGTATCCGCCGTCGGTCCGCGAGATCGGCGAAGCGGTCGGGTTGTCGTCCTCGTCCACCGTCCACGCTCATCTCGCGGCGCTGGAGAAGCACGGCTACATCCGGCGCGACCCGACCAAGCCGCGCGCGCTCGAAGTGCTCGATTTCCGGGACACCGAGCGCGGCGTGGATCCTCGGTCCGTGACGGCGGTACCGCTCGTGGGGTCGGTGGCCGCGGGGCAGCCGATTCTCGCCGCGGAGAACATCGAGGCCACGCTCCCCTTGCCCGCCGAGTTCGCAGGCGATTCCACCTTCATCCTGCGCGTGCGTGGGGACAGCATGGTCGAGGCGGGCATCCTCGACGGCGACTACGTGGTCGTGCGTCAGCAGCCTGCGGCGGACAACGGCGACATCGTCGTCGCGCTCATCGACGACGAAGCGACCGTCAAGCGGTTCTTCCGCGAACCGGACAGGATCCGGCTGCAGCCGGAGAACAGCACGATGGATCCGATCTACGTGCGCGAAGCGCGCATCCTCGGCAAGGTCGTGGCGCTCTTCCGTCGGCTCTAGCCCTGCTCCGCCTCACTGCGACGGAACGGCTCGAGACGGGCCGCAAGGTCGTGCGGAACGCGCGCGATGATGACGGTGCCATCAGGCGTGTGCTCCTCGGACACCACCGTGCCGCGCTCGTGCACCGCCGAGACGAGGTCGCCGCGCGAGAACGGCAGCGTGACCTTGATCGGCTCATCGAGCCGCGCGGCCTCCTGCGCAAGGCGCTCCACGAGGCGGTCGATCCCCTCCCCCGTGGCCGCCGCGATGAACACCGCGTTCGGCCACGCTGCAGCGAGCCGTGCGCGGCTTTCGGCTGAGAGCAGGTCGCACTTGTTGAAGACGAGCACCTGCCGCCGCTCGTTCGCGCCGATCTCCGTGAGCACCTCGTTGACGGCCGTGACACGCGCAGCAGCGTGCGGCGAGGACGCGTCCACGATGTGCAGCTGCAGATCGGCCTCCCTGGCCTCTAGCAGCGTCGATCGGAACGATTCCACGAGGCCGTGCGGCAGCTTGTTGATGAAACCGACGGTGTCGGTGATCGTGGCCTCCCTGCCCATCGGGAGCTCGAGCCGGCGCGTGGTGGCGTCGAGCGTCGCGAAGAGCTTGTCCTCCACCAACACGCCAGCGTCCGTGAGCGCATTCAAGACCGTCGACTTTCCCGCGTTGGTGTAGCCGACGAGCGCGATGCGGAACACGCCGGATCCCACGCGAGCGCGCCGCTGCGTCTCGCGGTGGCGAGCGATGGAGGCGATCTCGCGCTTGAGTTCGGCGATGCGCTTGCGGGTGAGCCGCCGGTCCGTCTCGAGCTGCGACTCGCCTGCACCGAAGCGCGCGCCTCTGCCGCCGCCAAGGCGCTCGCGCTCGAGGTGCTCCCACATGCCCTTCAATCGCGGCAGCTGGTATTCAAGACGCGCGAGCTCCACCTGCAGCTTGCCCTCGTAGCTGACGGCGTGCTGGGCGAAGATGTCGAGGATGAGCGCGGTGCGGTCGATGACGCGAACGTCGGGAAGCAGCCGCTCGAGGTTCGCCTGCTGGCTCGGCGTGAGCTCTTCGTCGAGCACGACGACGCCAGCGTTACGCTCCTTCGCCAACCGCGCGACCTCTTCGGCCTTGCCTGTGCCGATGAAGGTCTTCGCTTCCGGACGCGCGAGACGCTGCGTCACCGTGCCGACCACCTCGAGCCCTGCTGTATCTGCGAGGCGCGCAAGCTCGGCGAGGTCCTCTTCGATGTCCCACGCGTACGGACGCGCGTCTCCGACCCGTTCGACGCCGACCAAGACGGCGCGCTCCCGGCGTTCGTCCGTGGCAGGTTCGTATCCAGTGGCCCGTTCGGGCATCCGGTCCGTGTGCGACCCCCTCAGAGGGTGTTCTTGATGCGCTCGAGGGCCTCCTCGAGCCGGTCGTCAGGAGTGGTGAGGCTGATACGGACGTACCCCTCGCCGCTCGGTCCGTACGCGTTGCCGGGTGCCACGATCACGTTCGCCTCGTCGAGCACCTTCTCGGCGAATGTGGCGGAGGTGTACCCCTCGGGCACCCGCGCCCACACGTAGATGGTGGCCTTCGGGGTCTGCGCGTGAAGCCCGATGCGATGCAGGGTGTCGATGACGAGGTCTCGGCGACGCTGATACAGCGCGCAGAGCTCCTGGATCGAGTCCTGCGGCCCGAGCAGCGCCTCGATCGCGGCGTCTTGGATCGCGGTGAACACACCGGAATCGATGTTGCTCTTCACGGTGCCGAGCGCCTTGATCGCCTGAGCGTTGCCGGCGGCGAACGCCACACGCCAGCCGGTCATGTTGTACGCCTTCGACAGGCTGAACAGCTCGATGGCGACGTCCTTCGCTCCGGGCCGTTCCAGGATGCTCGGTGCGCGATACCCGTCGAACCCGATCTCGGAGTACGCGTTGTCGTGGATGAGGAGCAGGTCGTGCTCGCGCGCGAACGCGATAGCGCGATCGAAGTACTCCTCGGTCGCGATGGCTGAAGTGGGGTTGTTCGGGTAGCTCAGGAACATCATCTTCGCCTTCGCGAGCACCTCAGGCGGCGTGCTCTCGAAATCAGCGAGGAATCCGTTCTCTTCGGTCATCGGCATGAACCAGCTCTGCCCGCCCGAGAGGATGCCGCCGGTGTGGTACACGGGGTATCCAGCGCCCGGCACGAGCGTGTAGTCGCCCGGGTCGACGAACGCAAGGAAGACGTGCGCGATACCTTCCTTGCTGCCGATGAGTGCGAGGACTTCGGTGGCCGGGTCCACGTCGACGCCGAAGCGGCGTCGCATCCACTCGGCTGCCGCCTCGCGGTAGCGCTTGGCACCGAAGTACGAAGGGTACTGGTGGTTCTTCGGGTCGCGGATGGCGCGTGCCATAGCGTCCACGATGTGGTCCGGCGTCGGCGTGTCGGGGTCGCCGATGCCGAGCGAGATGACGTCGATGCCCTGCGCCTGCTTCGCCTCCTTCTTGCGGTCGATCTCGGCGAACAGGTACGGCGGGAGGTTCGCGATACGGGAAGCGGTTCTCACGGGCGTGACATCTCCTTCGTTGCTCGCATCGGCGCGTTCGGTCGGTCGAAGCCGGGTTGCGCGTAATGGTAGCAGAACCCGCTCACTCTTCGGCTATGTCGATCGCGCCAGAAAAGACGGTGGTCGCTGGGCCGGTCATATACACACGGTCGTCCTCGTGCCAGCGGACGACGAGCTCGCCGCCGGGCAGCTCGACGGTGGCGGAGCGGCCGGTGCGGCACGACAGCACCGCTGCCACGACCGTCGCGCACGCGCCCGTGCCGCACGCGAGCGTCTCGCCGACCCCCCGCTCCCAGACGCGCAGGCGGATGCGCGAGTCGTCCACCAGCTCGGCGAACTCGACGTTCGTGCGCTTCGGGAACGCGGGGTGCGTCTCCACGGCCGGGCCGACGGTGTCGACCGGCGCCGAGTCTACGTCGTCGACCCAGATCACGGCGTGCGGATTGCCCATCCCGACGGCGGTGATGCGGACCGTCCCCTGCGGCGTCTCGAGCGGGCAGTCGTATACCATGTCCCCAGGCAGGTCCACCGGCACGTCTTCAGGCGCCAGCGCAGGGACCCCCATGTCGACCGTGGCGACCGTCATGCGGCCGGCACCGTCCCGTTCGAAGGTGACGTGCTTCACGCCCGCGAGCGTCTCCACGGCGACGCGTGTCGCGTCCGCGGGCACGATGCCCGTGTCGACGGCGTGTTTCACCAGGCATCGGATGCCGTTGCCGCACATCTCGGCGAGCGAGCCGTCGGCGTTGAAGAAATGCATGTACAGGTCTGCGTCAGCGCGCATCGCGCGGCGCACGACGATGAGGCCGTCTGCGCCGACGCCGAAGTGCCGGTCGCAGATCCATTCCACCGCGGTCGGGTCGAGGTCCAGGCCCTCGTCGAGATCGTCGATCACGACGAAGTCGTTGCCGATACCGTGCATCTTCACGAATTCGAGCCGCATCGTTCCTCCTCGGCGTCGGTGTCGTGCGTGTCCGCTGATTCTACCAGCCGAAGCGCGTCGGCACGCACGTCTTCGGGCGACCGTCCGGTGACGTCGATCCAGCGGATGCGGGGGTCAGCGCGGAACCAGGTGAGCTGGCGTTTCGCGTAGCGACGGGTGGCCTGCCTGATGGCCGCTACGGCCTGGTCGAGCGGAGCGCCCTTTTCGATCACCGGCACGAGCTCTTTGTAGCCGATGGCCTGCCGTGCGGTGAGCGCTTCACGGTAGCCGCGCACGAGCAGCGCCCGGACCTCGTCGAGGAGCCCCGCTTCGAGCATCGCGTCAACGCGCGCGTCGATCGCGGCGTACAGGAGATCGCGTCGCATCACGAGGCCGATGAGCACCGTCGGGTAGACGCTCGTCCGCACGGAGAACCGCGACGCCTGTTCCGCGTATGAGACCCCGTGCGCGGCCATCTCGAGCGCGCGGACCGTCCGGCGGACGTTGTTGGGGTGGATGAGCGCGGCTGAGGCCGGGTCGATGCGTGCGAGGTGTGCGTGCAGCCCTTCTGCGCCGAGGCGTTCGGCGAGCGCCTCGATCTCTTCCCGCACAGGCGAGGCGATCTCGCCGGACGGGAAGCGCATGTCGTCGAGCGCAGCGCGGACGTACAGGCCCGTCCCGCCGCACAGCACGGGGACCCGGCCGCGGGCCACGATGTCGTCGATGGCTCGCCGGGCGTACTGCTGGTACATCGCGGCGGAAAACGGCGTCCCGGGATCGGCGAGGTCGATGCAGTGGTACGGCACGCGCCGCTCCGCCGGAGGCACTTTCGCGGTGCCGATGTCCATCCCGCGATAGACCTGCATCGAGTCGGCGCTCACGACCTCGCCGCCGATGCGCTCAGCGAGAGACTCGGCGAGCGCTGACTTGCCGACGCCGGTCGGACCGACCACCGCTATGACGCGTTGGATGCGCTGGCGCCCCGCAGTCCCTGCCATCACCGGTACCGGTCCACCTGGAAGCGTTCGAGACGGACGTGCTCGCCTGGCGCGATGCCGGCTTTGCGCATGGCGATCGCGACCTGCTGCTCGGGCGTGTCGACGCCCTCGAGGTCCGGGAGGAGGAGCCCGCGACGCCAGTCGGCGCTCACGATGACTCCGTAGCGCTTCGGGTCGAGGTCCGCAAACGAGCACGGCTCTGGCTCGTGCAGAACGTCTACGGAGATCTCCAGGTCGTCGAGCTCCTCAGGCGAAAGCGGCGGGAAGCGAGGATCAGCAGTCGCGGCCTGGATGGCGTTGTGGACGATCTCTTGCGCGAGCGTCGGCGCCGTGGGGGCGATGGTGCCGATGCACCCGCGAAGCTCGTGGCCGCGGTGGAGGCTCACGAACGCCCCGGCAGGCTTCGCGAGGAGCCCCTCTGCTGGCCCCGGGTCGATGACGCGCCTCGTGCGCACGTACGACTCGATGGCGCGACGCGCGAGCGCCACCGGCGGGGACTCCTCGTCGCCAGGCATCCCGCCGCGGACGCCGGCCTCGGGCGTGGCGAGCTCGTCGAGGAGCGCGGCGTCTCCCGCCACCGCGGTGAGGTAGCCGACGCCCCACGGGCCCTCGTACGCGAGGACGCGCGTGGCCGCGTTCGGCACGAAGCCGGAGAGCGTGACGAACGAGCGAAGCCCGCACTCTCCTGCTTCCTCCGCAAAGGCGAGGTCGGTGTTGGCGAGGTCGTCCAGGCGGCCGTGTTTGAGAGCATCGACGAGCATCGCGTCGAACACCGCGCCGCGGGGAGAGTATCCGGCAGGCGCGCTCGGTGTCAGGCGATGGCTGCAATCGCCGCTCGCGACGAAGGCCGCCCGGCGACCGAGGCGTTCGGCCGCTTCAGCGATGACGTTCCCGAACCGGCGGTGCTCGGCAAGCGGAAGCCACGACAACGAGAGCACGACCACGGGACAGCGGCCGTCAGGATCGAGGAAACTCATCGGCACAAGGTATCCGTGGTCGAGGACGCCGGGATGCAGCGCCGGATACCCTGCGCGGTCGATCACGGGGATGCCTGCGTCTGACGCGTCTTCGAGGATGGCGCTCGCGAGCGCTTCGTCGGTACGGGCGGCGATACGGACCTCCGGTGCGCGGAACTGCGCAAGCGAGCCCGCAACGCGCGGGGACGTCTCCACGACGAACGCGTCGGAGACCGCAGGAGCGTGCGGGGACATCACCACCAGCACGTCGGGGTCGAAACGCCGAAGCATCTGCGCGGTTTCACGCATCGCTGCAGCAGAGGCCTCGGTGACGCGCGCGTCCGCTCCGCCGACCTCGGGCACCATGATCGGCGGATGCGGCGCGATGACGCCGAAGAACCTGCGTGACATCGTGCTCACCTCCGGCACGAGCGTTCCCTAGCGGTGTTGATACCCAGCGACCCGGCCGACGAGGTGCCAGGCGTGCGCTTCGGTGACCTCCACGGGGACGAGCGTGCCGACGAGACGGTCCGGGTCTGCGTCGTCGGGCACAGGCGCGTGGACGAGCTTGTTGGTGCGCGTGCGCCCAGCGAGCATCGCAGCGTCGCGCTTCGAAGAGCCTTCGACGAGGACCTCCACCGTGGAGCCGACGAGGGCGAGGTTCTTCTCGAGCGCCGTACGCTGCACGATCTTCACGAGCCGGTCGAAGCGCTCCTGGGCGACATCGCGCGGGACTTCGTCTCCCATCGTGGCTGCTCGTGTGCCGGGGCGTGGCGAGTACAGGAAGGTGAAGAGCTGGTCGTAGCGGCAGCGGCGGACGAGGTCGAGCGTGTCTTCGAAGTCCTCGTCGGTTTCGCCCGGGAACCCGACGATGATGTCGCCTGAGAGCGCGAGTCCCGGTACCGCGGCGTACGCCCGCTCCACGGCTTCAAGGTACTGCTCTTTCGTGTAGCGGCGATTCATCGCCGTCAGGACGCGCGTCGAGCCGCTCTGCGCAGGCAGGTGCAGGTACTCGCACACGGCAGGCTCTTCAGCGATGGCGGCGAGGGTCTCGTCCGAGAGGTCTTTCGGGTGGCTCGTGACGAAGCGGACGCGCGCGACGCCGGTGCGCGCCACGGCCCGCAGGACCTCCGCGAAGCGCGGCGTGCCGTAGAGGTCGCGACCGTACGAGTTCACGTTCTGACCGAGGAGCGTGATCTCGACGACCCCATCGTTCACGAGGCGCTCCGCTTCGGCCACGACGTCCTCGAACGGCCGGGAGCGCTCACGTCCTCTCGTGTGCGGCACGATGCAGTACGAACAGAAGTTGTCGCATCCGACTGCGATGGGAAGCCACGCGTGCCAGCGGGTCTCACGGATCGACGGCGTTGCCTCGAGGTCGCGCCTCTGCGAGTCCGGCACGGCCGCCACGCGCCCGCGCGAGTCCGCCGCGCGCCGGACAAGGTCCGCGATCTCCGCGACATTGTGGGTGCCGAAGACGACGTCGACGTGCGGGAGGAGCGCGAAGAGGCGCTCCTTCTCGTGCTGCGCAACGCAGCCGCCGACGGCGATGACGAGGTCCGGGTTCGCGGCCTTGAGCGGTTTGAGGGTCGCGACCTGGCCGCGGAGGCGCTCCTCGGCGCCCTCGCGGACGGCGCAGGTGTTGAAGACGATGACGTCAGCGCGGCGCAGGTCGTCGACGGGTTCGAGGCCGAGCTCGGACTCGAGCAGCCCGGCGATGTGCTCAGAGTCGTGCTTGTTCATCTGGCAGCCGAACGTCACGATGTGGTAGGTCTGCACAGCTCACACTCCCTGGTCGTGGCAGGCTCGTGACTCGGCTCGCGCCACGATCTCGGCGATGACGGTGTCGGGGGCGTCTCCTGCGCCGAGGCGCGCCGTGTCACCGGGGTGGCCGTGGAAGTCCGAGCCGCCCGTCGCGACGAGGCCGCGGTCCATCGCGAGCCGAGCGAGCGCGAGGCGCTGCTCATGGGTGTGCTGCGCGTGGTATGCTTCGATGCCGTCGAGGCCGGCGGCGATGAGGGTGTCGATGAGGTCGAGCACGCCGCTCACCGCAGGGTGCGCGATGACTGCGAGGCCTCCCGCTTCGTGCACGAGGTCGATGACGGCGGCGGCATCGGGGACGTCTTTCGGCACGTAGTGCGGCCGCCCGCGCCCGATGAGCTCGGTGAAGGCAGCGCCTACGGACGGGACAGCGCCGTTGTCGACCAGCGCGAGCGCCACGTGGGTGCGCCCCACGGACCCTCCGTTCGCGTGCGCGAGCACGGCGTCCATCGAGATTGGAAAGCCCGCCGATGCGAGCGAGGCGACCATGCGTTCCGCTCGCCGCACGCGCTCCGCGCGCTGGTCCGACAAGAACCGCTGGAGCGAGCCCGAGTGCGGGTCGATGCAGTACCCGAGCACGTGCACCGAACGGCCGTCGTCCGCGCGCGCGGAGAGCTCCACTGCTGGGAGGACGCGCAGACCGCCTCGCCGCTTCGCTTCTGCGCGCGCCGCAGCAACCGAACCGACGCTGTCGTGGTCGGCGATCGCCATCGCGACAAGCCCGGCGTATGCCCCCATCTGGACGAGCGTTGCGGCGTCGTATGCTCCGTCGGAGGCGATGCTGTGTATGTGCAGGTCGACCGCCATCGCGGTTCGGAAGCGCTAGCCGTGACGCGCTGCGCGCGGCTCGACGAGGAGGCGGATCGCAGTGCGCTCCTCGCCGTTGATCTCGATGTCGGCGAACGCCGGCGTGCACACGAGGTCCTGGCCCATTGGAGCGACGAACCCTCGGGCGATGGCTACGGCCTTGATCGCCTGGTTCAGCGCGCCAGCACCGACGGTTTGGATCTCGACAGCTCCGTGTTCGCGGATGACGCCCGCAAGCGCGCCTGCGACGGAATTGGGGCTGGACTTGCTGGAGACCTTGAGGACTTCCACGTGCGCCTCCTGCTGCATCGATCGTATGGTCTCGCTACGGCGTGGGCTGCGATGTTCGAGCGTGGCGACTGGTTCTTGGGGCACATAGAGTATACCGTCAGACCGGGCAGGCCCGCCACGGTCCTATTCGTCCTTCTCGATGAGGAAGCGGACCCGGATCTCGTCGCCCAAGACCTTCACCTTCGGGTCACCTTTGAGGCGAAGGTAGTACCGCTCCGCGAGGACGTCGAAGGCTTCCTCCAGTTCGGCGGCGAACGCCGCTAGGTCGTGCGCTGCGATCTTGAGAGAGCGGCGGTCGCGGTAGATGTCAGGGCGCGCCTGCGCAGGCGTTCGGGGCCGTGGCGCGACGGCGTCCAAGACGCACGGCAGCGGGTCGATCTCGCCAGCAAGGATGCGGTGCGCGGAGCGCTCGGAGATCTCCAGCCCGATGTCGCAGCACACCTCGGCGAGCTCTTCGGCGTCCGCGCACACGGCGGGACGCTGCCAGATGGGGACGGCGGAAGGATCATCGCAGAACAGCAGGTCGCTTGGCTCGAGCACGGATCGCGCGACAGAAGCGAGCGTAGCGACGATCTCGACGACCGAGCCCAGGTAGACCTCGACCTCGGGGTGCTCGCACGAGAACTCGGTGACGCGGCGAGCGATGTTGTGCGGGCCGCGGACGACGTGCAGGTTGCCAGCCTCGTCAGGCTCGACGTCGGGCCACGAGGACTGATCAGCGCGCTCGAGCAGATGCGTCAGGTCGGCTGTGACCGATATCGCGCACCCTTTGTGCGGCGCCGAGCACGCGATGCGCGCGGTGCGTGCGTTGGAGCGGACCGAGAACAGCGCCATGCCCCTGCCGTGGACCCCCCAGCGGTCGACGACCATGGTCTCGAGCTTGCTCGTGACGCGCGGCTCGAAGACGGCCTCGTGCAGATGCTCCGGGATGCCGACGCCGTCGTCGATGACCGTCATGCGTCGCTCGTCCCCCTCGCGGGTCGTGGCGACGAAGATGCGCTGCGCGTGCGCGTCGCGGGCGTTGCGGAGGAGCTCGACGACGACGTCTTCGACGCTGCGGATGTCGTGCTTGGCCTGCCGCCGCTCAGCCTCGGAGACCTTGAGCCGGACGAATCCGTCGCCCAAGGTCTCCTCGACTTTGAGGTATGCGTCTCCAGAGACTGACGAAACGAACTCTATGAGCCGCTCCGCATCGTCGCTCATCGCGCGTGCACCGTTCTACTTCGCGTACTCGACGGCCCGGCTCTCCCGGATGACCATGACCTTGATCTGGCCGGGGTACTGCAGCTCTTCTTCGATCTGCTTCGCGATCTCGCGAGCCAGCACCGTGGATTCGGCATCGGAGATCTCGTCCGGTTTGACCATGACGCGGATCTCCCGGCCCGCCTGCATCGCGTACGACTTCTCCACGCCCTTATGGGACTCAGCGATCTTCTCGAGCTTCTCGAGGCGCTTGATGTAGCTCTCGAGCGTCTCGCGGCGGGCGCCCGGACGTGACGCCGAGACAGCGTCAGCGGCCTGGACGATGACGGCCTCCACCGTGGCCGGCTCCACGTCGGCGTGGTGTGCTTCGATGCAGTGGACCACTTCCGGAGACTCGCCCAAGCGTCGAGCGAGGTCGGCTCCGATCGTGGCGTGCGGACCTTCGATCTCGTGGTCGATCGCCTTGCCGATGTCGTGCAGGAGGCCGGCTCGCTTGGCGATCTTCGGGTCCACGCCGAGCTCGCTCGCGATGACGCTTGCGAGGTACGCGACCTCGAGCGAGTGCTTGAGGACGTTCTGGCCGTACGAGGTGCGGAACTTGAGGCGCCCGAGCGTGCGCACGAGGTCTGCGTGCAGGTTCGGGATCCCGACCTCGAGCGCGGCCGCCTCGCCAGCGTCGCGGACCTGCTGCTCGACGAGCGCTGTCGCCTTGGCGAACATCTCTTCGATCCGTGCGGGATGGATGCGACCGTCGGCGATGAGTCCCTCGAGCGTCACGCGACCGATCTCGCGACGCACTGGATCGAACGACGACAGGATGACGGCTTCGGGCGTGTCGTCGATGATGAGGTTGATGCCGGTGAGCTGCTCGAAGGCGCGGATGTTGCGGCCCTCGCGTCCGATGAGCCTGCCCTTCAGGTCATCGGACGGGATGTGCACGACGGACACTGTCGACTCAGCGGTGTGGTCGGCTGCGACACGCTGGATCGCGATGCTCACGATGTTGCGCGCCTTGCGCTCGGCTTCCTCGCGGGCCCGGGTCTCGGCCTCGCGGATGATCATCGCAGCGTCGTGCGTCACGTCCTGGCGGATGCGCTCCAGGAGCACTTGGCGTGCCTGCTCGGTCGTCATGCCTGCCAGGGCCTCGAGGCGTTCGCGCTCCTGAGCGATGGCTTCCTGGAGGTCCTTCTCCATCTTCTGGACCTGGCCCTGCATGCTGGAGAGCTGGTGCTCGCGCTTGTCGAGGGCCTCGGCGCGGCGCTCGAGGGCCTCCTCGCGCTTCATCAGGCGGTTCTCAAGGGCGGCGAGCTCCTTGCGGCGCTCGTTGCTCTCCTCCTCGGCCTGAGCCTTCATCTTGAAGATCTCGTCCTTGGCCTCGAGGAGCATCTCCTTCTTGGCCGTTTCGGCCTGGCGCTTCGCGTCTTCGAGGAGCCGTTCGGCGGATTCGCGGGAGCGCGCAATCGCGTCGGAGACGAAGTAGCGGTGAGCCAGGTAGCCGATAGCCACGCCGAGGACGAGGGAGACGATGATGTACACGAAGACCATGTGTCCCCTCCTTCCATTCGCGTCGAACGATGCGGGCGCGTGGGCTCTGTGCTGTGCGCGCGGCCTGCGCCGGAAGGGAGGGGTGCGATCTCCCCATCTCGACCGGTCAGCGCCGGACGCCCGTGCGCCCGGCAAGTGCGATGGAACACATGAGGACTCGGCTCGACGCCTATGTGCGTTCAGCAGGGCCACAAGACCCTGCATCAGAAGTGGTCGGTACCGGTTCCTGCATGTATAACGATGTCTGCGAAAGACATCGCTTCGATCACATTTGCCGTGCTCATGGTACCTGGCAGACGGGTGCAGCGTCAAGGACACGACCGGGCGTGTGGACGCCGATCACTCATCGGCAGGGCCGTCGTCAAGATCGTCGCCGGCGTCACCTACGACCTCGCGAGCGGCCCGGTACGCATCGGTGGGCTCGAAGCCACGGCGGACCAGGCGCGCAGCCAGCCGTCGCGCGTCGTCACGAGGCCGCACGAGGCGCCTGGCCGCCGATGTGGCGTCCGTGCCGATGCCTTCGTCTGCTGCTGCGCTCAAAGCAGAAGCGATCGACGCGTCGGGCAGTCCGGCGCGCGCCAGGTCGCGCCAGACGACACGCGGACCGTATCCGGCGCGCAACCGCGACCGCGCGACGGCCTCGCCGAAACGGGCGTCGTCGAGGAGGCCGGTCTCGACAAGGCGAGCGACGACGTCGTCGATCGCCGCACGCTCGTACCCGTCTTCCGCGAGCCGCTGAGCGACTTGCGCCGTGCTGAAGTCGTGGTACGACAGCAGCTTCAGGGCGCGCTCGCGTGCGGCCGTGCGCTCGGCCTGCTGGCATCGGGTCGCGAGGTCATCGAGATCCACGTCATCGCCGACCTGGATCGACAACGCGGCGACCACCGCGGCAGAGGTGGTGCGGAAGGGCGCCCCGTCGATCCAGATGCGCCGCGCTCGCTTCGAGCCGGGCAGCCGCTCGATGTCGGTGATGCGCCCTAGGCGCGTCATGCCTCGTTGTCGTCCTGTCGAACGGGATCCGGCAGGCCGATCTTCTCGCGGATCTCGCGTTCGATGCGGTCCCGGATGTCCGTGTGCTCACGCAAGAAGTCCTTGGCCGCCTCCCGGCCCTGGCCGAGGCGTTCTTCGCCGTAGGTGTACCACGCACCGGACTTCGCGACGACGCCCTCTTCGACGCCGAGGTCGAGGAGGCTTCCTTCCTTCGAAATCCCCTGGCCGTACATGATGTCGAACTCGGCCTGCTGGAATGGCGGCGCGACCTTGTTCTTGACGACCTTCGCACGCACCCGGTTCCCGACGATCTCGGACCCCTGCTTGATCGAGTCGATGCGCCGCACGTCGATGCGCACCGACGCGTAGAACTTGAGCGCTCGGCCGCCGGAGGTGGTCTCCGGGTTGCCGAACATCACGCCGACCTTCTCGCGGAGCTGGTTGATGAAGATGCAGGTCGTGTTCGACTTGTTGAGCGAGCCAGCGAGCTTGCGCATCGCCTGGCTCATGAGGCGCGCCTGGAGGCCTACCGTCGTGTCCCCCATCTCGCCTTCGAGCTCCGCGCGCGGTACGAGCGCCGCGACGGAGTCGACGACGACGACGTCGATCGCGCCGGAACGGATGAGCATGTCCGCGATCTCCAGCGCCTGCTCGCCCGTGTCTGGCTGCGAGATGAGGATCTCGTCGATGTCCACACCGAGGCGGGCCGCGTAGGTGGGATCGAGGGCGTGCTCAGCGTCGATGTATGCCGCGATGCCGCCCATGCGCTGCGCTTCCGCGACGATCTGCAATGCGAGCGTCGTCTTGCCCGAGGACTCCGGGCCGAAGATCTCGACGATGCGTCCCCGCGGGACGCCGCCGATTCCAAGGGCTGCGTCCAGCGCGAGCGACCCCGTCGGAATCGCGCTGATGCCTGCGACGGCGGCGTGCTCGCCCAACCGCATGAGCGAACCCTTGCCGAACTTCCGCTCGATCTGCTCACGCGTCAGATCGAGCACCTTCTCCTTCTCGCTCTCCATGGCTTCTCTGCTCCTTCGACCCGTGTCGGGCGACCCCTGAGGCACCTACCACGCTATACGAACATCTGTTCGATGTCAATCCCCGTGAAGCGGCAGACGGCCGATGGCTTCGTAGACCGGCCCACGAGGAGTGAGCGTGCTCGAGTAGAGTATGACCTCCCCCACTGACACGATGCCCTCGGACGCGCGTTGCGAGAGGACCTCGGATGCTTGAGCGAGTGCATCGTCTGGCGCAGTCCTCGGCCGCCGTGCTCGAACGAGCGTGACGTGCGCAGCGAACGGCCTCCGCGGCGGTTCGATGCCGTAGTTTTCCGCAGCGTCGGTCACGATGCCGGCAATCTCTGCTGACTCGTGCTCCCCTGCTGCGAGCGTCGCCCAGAGCATGGTGGCAGAACGCCCCCGCGGGGACGCGACGACCGTCCCGAGCGCAACCGTGAACGGCCGACGCGTGCGCAGTCCGTCTGCCGCGTGCGCGGCGATCGCCTCGACCCGCTCGCGTGGATGCTCGCCCAGGAACGCGAGCGTGAGGTGGTAGTTCGCTGGAGGGACCCACTTCTCACAACGCCAGGACGGCGCAGCGTCGCGGAACGCGTCGCACGCGTCCGCGAGCAGCGAGCGCGCGGGCTCGCTCAACGCGATGCCGAAGAACGCCCGCACGGCTACATCCGTTCGAGCGCGAGGCGAAGATGGTCGAGCGCGTGGACGGTGGCGCGCTGGCGCACGCCCTGCCGGTCGCCCGTGAGCATCAGTTGGTGCGCCTGGACGCCCTCAGGCGTCGCAACCGCGACCCATACCAGGCCGACAGGCTTCTCGGGCGTGCCGCCGCCAGGCCCAGCGATGCCCGTGGTCGCGACCGCCACCCGTGCGCCCAGCCCGCACGCGCCGCTCGCCATCGCCTCGGCCGTCTCGCGCGAGACGGCGCCGTGCGTCCGAAGCGTCTCGTCGGGGACACCCAAGAGCGACTGCTTGAGGTCGTTGCTGTACGCGACGACGCCGCCGACGAAGACGTCGGATGCTCCCGGCACGTCGGTGATGGCCGACGCTACCATCCCGCCGGTGCACGACTCGGCGGTGGCTATCTTCGCGAAGGTCGCGCGCGCAAGGCGCACGACCGCCTCGGGCAGCGACGCGCCGTCCATCGAGTAGCACGCTTCGCCGAGCGCGAGCGCGGCGGCCTGAGCGGCCTCGACGAGCACGTCTTTGCCTGCTCCGGCGTCAAGCAGGACGACGTCGACGAGCGCTGGCGATGCGAGCAGCGTGAGGTCGACGCCCGGGAACGCCCTGATGGCCTCTTGGACGCGGACCTGGGCGTCCGACTCTGCGATACGAGCGCAGCGGAGGACGACGGGCTCGGGCACATGCTTGGCTGAGGCCAGGACCTGCGCGAGCATCGGCTGCATCTCCGAAGGCGGTCCGGGAAGCAGCACGACGGTGCTCGTGGCGGTCTCGATGATCTGCCCCGGCGCCGTGCCGGTCTGAGGCTCGATCACGCGCGCACCGTCGAGCACGTCTGCCTGTCGCAGGACCTGCGCGCGTGCGCGCTCATCGACGTGGCGCTCGGCGGCCGCCGCAAGGCGCTCTGAGAGCGCTGGGTCGCGCCGGAGCGGACGGCCGAGCGCCTGCGAGGCGGCTTCGCGCGTGACGTCGTCGTGCGTGGGGCCGAGGCCCCCAGTGACGATGACGAGCGCGTTGTCGCCCGCGAGGCGCGCGATTGCACGGGCGACCGCATCAGTGTCGTCGGCCACGCTCACGGCTTCGGTGACACGGTAGCCGGCCTGCGCGCAGGCCGCCGCGATCGATGCGGTGTTGGTGTCGACACGAAGCCCGACGGTGAGCTCCGTGCCGACGGTGACGATGGCTGCTTCACGGCGATCAGGCATCGGTCCCTCCCTGCGACCACGGTCCAGCAAGGATGTCCCGCGCGTGGTAGAAGTAGTCCACCATCGATGCGACGGTGGCGATCATCGCCGCCGCCATGACGACCCAGGCCACGATGCCGAACGCGTGCGCGACCGAGGCGCCCGCGACGTCGGTGATAAGCGAGCTGTCCTTCACGATGAACGCAAGGATCGCGACCGTCTGCAGCACCGTCTTGGCCTTCCCGTAGACCGACGCGGCGATCACCCGGCCCTCGGCCACTGCGACGAGTCGAAGCCCTGAGACGACGAGCTCGCGGCTGATGATGAGCACCGCGATCCACGACGGCAGCCGTCCAAGCTCCACCAGCGCCACGAGCGCGGCCGTGACGAGCAGCTTGTCGGCGATCGGGTCGATGAACTTCCCGAAGGTCGTCACCTCGTTGCGCGACCGCGCGAGGTACCCGTCCACCGCATCGGTCCCCGCGAGCAGCGCGAAGACCGCAGCGGCAAGCCACGGCCCCCACACGGGGAGCTTCGCCAGCAGGATCGCCAGGAAGATGGGTATGAGCACGACGCGAGCGAGCGTCACGCGGTTCGCGATGCTCCGAAGCGGGCTCACGGCACCACCTCCCCGTACAGGTCGTATCCGTGGGAGTCGACGATCCGGACAGACACGAAGGTACCCGGACGCGCTGTTCCGGGAAAGAGGGTAAGCCCGTCGATCTCCGGCGCCTGACCCTCGGTGCGACCGGCTGCGAGGCCGTCCTCCTCCCCTTCGACGAGAACGCGGAGCGTGCGTCCCACCCAGGTCGATGCGCGCTCGACGCCGATTGCGTCCGCGAGGTCGCGGACCTTCTGAGCGCGCGCCTTCCTCGTGCGTGCCGGGACCCGGCCGGGAAGCTGGGCGGCTTTCGTGCCGTCTTCGGGCGAGAACGCGAACACGCCGACGTAGTCGAACCGCGCGACGGAGAGGAACCGCACGAGCTCGTCGACGTCAGCCCGCGTCTCGCCAGGGAAGCCGACCATCACTGTGGTGCGCAGGACGACGTCGGGCACAGAGGCGCGGATGCGCTCGACGAGGCGCAGGAGCGATCCGGCGTCGCCTCGCCTGCCCATCGCGCGCAAGACGCTGCGTGATGCGTGCTGGACGGGCACGTCGAGATACCGGCAGACCTTGTCGTGCGAGGCGATGGTCTTGAGCAGGCGGTCGGTCACGCCGTCTGGCTGAAGGTACATCAGTCGCACCCGGAAGTCGCCGTCAAGAGCGGCGATGCGAGCGAGAAGGTCGGGCAGCGTCTCGCCATCGCCGAGGTCGACGCCCCACCGCGACACGTCCTGGCCGACCAAGACGATCTCGCGCACGCCCGCCCGTACGAGACTGTCCGCCTCCGCGATGAGCTCGTCTGCCGGACGGCTGCGGTAGCGCCCACGGATGGCGGGGATCGTGCAGTACGAGCATCGCCGGTCGCACCCGTCGGAGATCTTGAGGTACGCGGTCGGCGTCGGGATCGCACGCGACGCGGGGCCCGGCTGCACCGGGACGCCCATCAGCTCGGCGATGACGGCAGCGATGCGTTCTTCCTCGGCGACGGGCACGAACACGTCCACCTCGGGAAGCTCGGTCGCGAGCTGCTCGTCGCGGTAGCGTGACGGGAGACAGCCTGCGACAATGAGCCGCCGTCCCTCGCGCGCGGCTTTCCACTCGGCGGCAGCGAGGATCTCGTCGATCGCTTCCTCGACGGCGCTTTGGATGAACGCGCAGGTGTTCACGACGAGGACGTCGGCATCATCGGGCGAGGCTGCGATCCGGAACGTTCCGGCAAGGGCGCCTGCCATCGCGTCGGAGTCCGCCTCGTTCTTCGGGCACCCGAGCGTGACGAAGGCGACAGACGGCCTCATGTGCGGGCGCTCATCGGTAGTTGGTGAACTGCAGCGGGATGCCATAGTCCTGTGCCTTGAGGTGCGCGATGACACCTTGGAGCTCGTCGCGGCTCGCGGAGAACACGCGGACCTTGTCCCCTTCGATGGCAACCCGCACCTTGCGCTTGAGGTCACGGACGTCTTTCGAGATCCTCCGAGCGACGTCGTCCGGGATGCCGTTGACGATCGAGGCGGTGACGCGGACCGTGCCGCCCGACGCGGACTGCACGTTCCCCCAGCTCAGCGCCTTCAGATCGATGCCGCGCCGCACCAGTTTGCTCGCGAGCACGTCCTTGACCTGCCGCAGCACGAAGTCGCTCGGGGCCGTGAGGGTGAGCTCGGCCGCCTTTCGGTCCAAAGACAGCGTGGCTCCCGTGTCTTTCAGGTCGTAGCGCTGCGCGATCTCCTTGACGGCCTGCTGGACCGCGTTGTCGACCTCTTGGAGGTCGACCTGCGAGACGACGTCGAAGCTCTGTTCCTTGGCCATGGCGTTCCTCTCAGGGCGATACGGTGATGGTGGCGACGCCGACGCCGCCAGCGCTTGCGAATGATACCGGAACACCGTCTTTGGTGAGCGTGACGGCGCTCGGCTTGCCGGCTCTGACGACGGCCTGGCGCTCGGCGGTCCACTCCTTGGCGGAGCCGCCGGTGAGCGTCCCTTCGTATGCGACACGGCCGTCGATGGTCACGCGGATCCATGAGGCCGCGCCTGCGGCGACGGCGACCTTCACGACGAACGGCTGTCCGGCGGCGACGCTCTCTTCTGCGGCCGGCGCTTCAGAGGCGTTGGGCGTTTCGGCCTCGGTTGAGACGGCCCCGGGCGAGACCGAAGCAGGTGCCGATTCCGGCGCGGTCTCCGCCGGCGGCACAGGAGGGACCTGGTCGGACGGTCCGCCCAGCAGACGCGCGACCCATGCCACGAGCGACACGGCGATCACGACCGCGATGGCCGCGATCCAGATACGCTTCGGCACCGCGTGTGCCTGGTGGCCGAGCGGGACGACCGACTCCATCTCGGGCATCTCAGAAAGCCGAACGCCGGGTGCCGCCTGTCCGATGTCGCGCTCGTACTCTGCGAGGAATGGCGCAGGATCGAGGCCGAGCGCCTTGGCGTACGCAGAGATGTAGCCCCGGGTGTACGCAGGCGCTGGCAGCTCGTCGTGCCGGTCGTGCTCGAGCGCGTCGATCTTGGAGGCCATGATGCGCGTCGCAGCGCAGATGTCGGCCATGCTCTTGCCACGAGCCCGTCGCTCGTCGGCCAATCGTTGCCCGACAGGCACGGCGACCTCCTTCCTCGTTGCGCGCTCACTCGTCCGACGCGCGGTCCTCGCGGTCGAACGCCTTCATCGCCTCAAGCTCCTCCACGTCCACGAGCACCTCGCGGGGCTTGCTCCCGTCCGGCGGCCCGACGACGCCGCGGGCCTCGAGCATGTCCATGATGCGTCCGGCACGGGCGTACCCGACCTTCAGCCGCCGCTGCAAGAGCGAGGTGGATCCCATCCCCGTGGTGACGACGAGATCTGCGGCCTCCCACAACAGCGGGTCCTCGTCGGCGTCGGCGTCGGCCGCGCCTCCCTGCGTCACTTTGAGGTGCAGGATCTCCTCGTGGTAGTCGGGCTCCGCCTGGGCCTTCAGGTGCTCCACGACGGCGACGATCTCGTCTTCGGTGACGAACGCGCCTTGGATGCGTTTGGGTTTCGGCCACACCGGCATCGAGAACAGCATGTCGCCTTGGCCCACGAGCTTCTCGGCCCCTGGCTGGTCGAGGATGACGCGGCTGTCGATGCCGGAGGAGACGGCGAACGCGATGCGGTTCGTGATGTTCGTCTTGATGAGCCCGGTGATGATGTCGGTGCTCGGCCGCTGGGTCGCGACGACCAAGTGGATGCCCGCGGCCCGCGCAAGCGCCGAGAGGCGGCAGATCGAGTCTTCCACCTCTTTGGCTGCCACGAGCATGAGGTCGGCGAGCTCGTCGATGACGATCACGATGTACGGCATGGGCTGCGCGCCATCGGGGGCGCGGCCATCGTGGACGGCGGCGTTGTACTGCGCGATGTTGCGCGCATTCGCCTTCTGCAGCTGCTTGAGGCGGGCCTCCATCTCCCCGACCGCCCATGCCAGCGCAGAGGCGGCTTCCTTCGGCTCGGTCACGACCGGCACGTACAGGTGAGGGACGCCGTTGTACAGGCTGAGCTCGATGCGCTTGGGGTCGATGAGGATGAGCCGCACCTCTGCCGGCGTGGCACGCATGAGCAGCGACATCAGGATGGCGTTGATGCACACGCTCTTGCCGGTGCCAGTGGCGCCCGCGATGAGAAGGTGCGGCATCGGCGCGAGGTCCACGAGCACGGGCTCCCCGGCGACGTCCTTGCCGATGCCGAGCAGAAGCGGGCTCGGGTGCGCAGCGGCCCCGGTCTCGAGCACGTCAGCGAGCGTGACCGTGAGCCGGCGTTCGTTCGGCACCTCGATGCCTACGTAGCTCTTGCCCGGTATCGGCGCGAGGATGCGGATAGTGGGCGCAGCCAGCGCGAGCGCGAGGTCGTCGGCGAGGCGGGCGACCTGGCCGACCTTCACGCCGCGGGCGATCTCGACTTCGAACATCGTGACCGTGGGACCGGGGATCCAGTCCACGACGCGCGACGGCACGTCGAAGGTAGCGAGCGTCTGCTCGATGGCCTGCGCCGTCGCTTTGAGCTCGCGCTCGTTCGCGCGGTGCGCCCCCGGAGCCGATGCGTTGCGTTTAAGCAGGCTCATGGGCGGGAGCTCGAACCCTTCGGCCGGTCGGGGCGCAACGACGGCAGTCGTCGGCACCGTGACGCGCCTCGCCTCCGGATCGGTCCGCCGCCGCTGACGCGCGGCCGGAGGCTCGACGTCCGGTGTTGGGGACGCATCGGAAAGCGGAAGCGTCGGCTGTTCGGGCGCGCGTCTGCGCTTCGCGTGCGGTTCGAGAGCGGCAGGCTCTGCTGGCGTCCGGCGAAGCACGCGCGCCAGCCGTTCGAGCAGCTCCGAGACGGACATCCCGGCGATGACGAGCCCGACGAATGCGAGGGCCACGAGGAGCACGTACGCTATAGCGCCGCCGAAAAGCGTCCGCACGGCCCACGCAAGCGCGCCGCCGACGTATCCGCCGCGCGCGACGAGCACGTCCGGCTCCCAGAAGACGGCAGACGGCGCGCCGACGGAGGCGATCGAGATGACCGACAGCAGTAGCAGGCCGAGCCCGCCGCCGACACGGACCTCGTTCACGCGGACGGAGCGGACGAAGAAGCTCGCGCCCCAGAGCAGCACCGCGATCGGCAAGACGTATGCGCCGATGCCGATGCCGAGCGTGAGCGCGCGGGCGACGTATCGCGGGACGAGCCCGGTCTGCGGGCTTACGACCGAGATCGCGAGCGCGAGCGCTGCTGCGCTGAGGACCACGCCGGCGATCTCGTTACGGGTGTCCTCGTCCAAAGCGCGCGCAGGCGGCACGGAACGGCTCCGCGTACGACGCGCGTCGGTAGAGCGCGCTGGGCGGCGCGTGCGTGCGTCTGAGCGTGCCATCGTCACCCCTTCTGCGCGAATCCCGCGAACACGAGCATACCTGCTCCGAGCAGTCCCGTATACGCCGCAAACACCCACAGGCCGTGCCGCTTCACGAGCCCCAGCAGTCCGGCGATCGCTGCATAGCCGGCGATGGCGGCGGCAGCGAATCCTGCAATCGACGGCGCCAGGCCAGGGAGCGACGCGGAGCCGGACAGAAGATCGAGCCCGTCTTTCGCTGCAGCAAGCGCGATGATCGGGATACCGCACAGAAACGAGAACCTGGCGGCCGTCTCGCGCGACAGTCCTGCGAACATCCCGGCGGCGATCGTGGAGCCCGACCGTGAGACGCCCGGCAGAGGGGCGATACCTTGCAGGGCGCCGATGAGGAGGACGGGCGCTGCTCCGAGCGAGGCCGGGGGCTCAGCGCGGGGGCGCATGCGGGAAAGCCCCTCCCCTGCAGCCAAGAGCGCGGCCGTCAGGAGGAACCCCGCTCCGATCCACGCGATCGATTCGCTCGCTGGCTGGACGACAGGAGAGATCGCGAGCGCGACTGCTGCGCTCACGACGGTCACCCCTGCGATCCGCACGAGCGTCCGCCGCTCCTGCGCGTCTTTCGGCCGCTTCGAGGTCACGGACCTGGCGAGCGCCAGAAGGTCGCTTCGGAAGTACACGACCATCGCGAGCAAGGTGGCGACGTGCAAAAACACCTCGAAAGTGAGGTCGGGCTTCATGCGGAACAGGTGGTAGACGAGGGCGAGGTGGCCGTCAGAGGAGATCGGCAAGAACTCCGTCACGCCTTGGACGGCTCCGAGCACGATGGCTGCGAGCACGTCCACCTCAGACCTCCAAGACGACGGGGATGATCATGGGCCGCATCCGGCTGCGCTCCCACACGAACGAGGACAGCGAGTCTCGGAGCACCTTCTTGATGACACCGTGGTCTGTCACGCCTTCGGCCGCTGTGCGCGCGAGCGCCTTATGGACGCGCGCCCGCATCTCCGAGACGACGTCGACCTCGTCCGACCCGGTGAGCACCACGCCCCGCATCACGATCTCGGGCTCTGCCGCGACAGAACCCGTCTGCGAGTCGATGACCACCACCACCATCGCGATGCCGTCGCTGGAGAGCACCTGCCGGTCGCGCAACACGACCTGGCCGACGTCGCCGACCGACAGCCCGTCGACGTACTTGACGCCGCTTTCCACGTGTTCCGCGACGCGTGCCCCGGTCTCGTCGATCTCGAGGCACTGCCCGTTTTCGAGCACGAAGACGGAGTCCTCGGGCACGCCAACGGAGGCGGCGAGGCGGGCGTGCGCGTGCAGGTGATGCGTCTCCCCGTGGACAGGCACGAAGTAGCGTGGACGCGTCATGTTCACCATGAGCTTGAGCTCCTCGGCAGCTCCGTGACCCGAAACGTGAACCTGAGCCGAACCCTTATCGATGACGTTCGCGCCGGCCTTGTACAGGCGGTTGATGACGCGCGAGACGGCCTTCTCGTTGCCAGGCACCGGAGACGCGGCGATGATGACCGTGTCGCCCGGCTCGACCGAGACCGTCTTGTGGTCGCGGTTTGCGATGCGCGCGAGCGCGGACAGAGGCTCGCCTTGGCTTCCAGTGCACAGCACGACGACCTTCTCTGGCGGCAGGTCGCGCATGTCGTACGCGTCGAGGATCTCGCTTTCGGGGACGTTGAGGTACCCGAGCTCGCGCGCGATGCGGGTGTTGTTCACCATCGAGCGGCCGGTGACGACGATCTTGCGGCCCGATGCGAGCGCCGCGTCGCAGACCTGCTGGACGCGATGGATGTGCGACGCGAACGAGGCCACGATGATGCGCCCAGAGGCCTGCGCGAAGATCCTGCGGAGCGTCTCTCCTACCACCGCTTCGCTCGGCGTATGGCCCTGCCTGTCGGCGTTGGTGGAGTCGCTCAGAAGCAGCGTGACGCCGCCCCGTCCTGCCTTGGTGAAGCCCGCGTAGTCCGTGAGCCGTCCGTCGATCGGGGTCTGGTCGAGCTTGAAGTCGCCGGTGTGCAGCACCGTGGCCACCGGCGTGCGGGCGAGCACGGCCACGCCGTCCGGGATCGAGTGGTTCACTGCGAGGAAGTCCAGCCCGAACGCGCCGAGGCTGACATGGCTTCCAGGCTTGACCTCGCGAAGCTTCGCTTTCGTGAGGCGGTGCTCTTCGAGCTTGCCCTTCACCAGGCCGAGGGTGAGGCGGGTACCCAAGACCGGCACCGGCTGACCGAGGTCTTTGAGAAGGTACGGGAGCGCCCCGGTGTGGTCTTCGTGGCCGTGGGTGATGACGATGCCGCGCAGCTTCTCTTTGCGCTTCAGGACGTAGGAGTAGTCGGGGAGGATGAGGTCGACTCCTGGGGTGTCGTCGTCCGGGAACATCAGCCCGGCATCGATCACGATCATGTCGTTGCCGAGCTCGAGCACGGTCATGTTCTTGCCTATCTCGTCGAGCCCGCCGAGCGGGACGACGCGCAGGCGTTCTTTTCGTTTCGTCATACTGCTGTCTTCGTTCTCCTTCTCTCCCGTTCGCGCGTCCTGCGCGGCAACGGTCAGGCGATCATGCCGAGGTGTCGCATCACGCGCGCGAGCTCGGCAGTCTGTTCGGGCGTGGCTTCGACCAGCGGCAGCCTCAGGCCGCCGACGGGAAAGCCGAGCAGTTCGAGCGCCTTCTTGACCATGATGGGGTTGCTCGTCAGGAAGAGCGCTTTCATGAGCGGCAGCAGCTCGAGGTGGATCCGGAGCGCCTTGGTGTGGTCGCCGTCGGCCTGGGCGTACACCATCTCGCGGAAGCGACTGCTCGCGATGTTGCCGATGGTCGAGATGACGCCGGTGCCGCCGAGCGCCATCATCGGAAGCGTGAGCTCGTCGTCGCCAGCGAAGACGTCGAATCCCTCCGGCGCTTCGGCGATGACCGCCGCGGCCTGCGCGAGGTCCGGGTTCGCCTGCTTGAGCGCGACGATGTTCTCCACGTCGTGCGCGAGGCGCAGGATCGTCGCTGGCTCCATGTTGATGACGCAGCGGCCGGGGATGTTGTACAGCACCACCGGCAGGTCCACCGCCTCGGCGATCGCCCGGAAGTGGCGGTACAGCCCTTCTTGCGGCGGCTTGTTGTAGTACGGCACGACCGCCATCAGGCCATCGACGCCGAGCTTGGCCACATCGCGAGCGAAGGCGACCGAGTCCTCCGTGCAGTTGTCGCCCACGTTGGCGATCAGCGGCGCCCTGCCGTCCACGGCCTCGATCACGGCCCGGAACAGGTCCATCTTCTGGTCGTAGAACACCGTGGGCGACTCCCCCGTGGTGCCGCACAGCACGAGGGCGTCCGAGCCCTCGTCCAGGATCCGAAGCGCGAGCTCCTGGGCGCGGGGCAAGTCCAGCTCGAGGTCAGGCGTGAACGGCGTGACCATCGCAGTGATGAGGCGGCCGAATCGCGGTGTTTCCATGGCGTGCTCCCTATCCGTCATCGCGGCAGGACGCGGCGGTACCTCCGCGGGTCCCACGCGAGTATTGTGCCACACCCCGCGCGAGGATTCCTGCCCCGCCTCACGCGTCCGAGCCGAGCCCGAAGCCCTCGTGCAAGGCCCGGACCGCGGTCTCGGCTGCGTCGTCCGGTACCAGCACCGAGATGGTTGTGTGGCTGTCCGCGGACTGCAGGATCGGGACGCCCGCCTCGTGCAGGTACCGTGCGACGCGCGCCATCACGCCCGGGACTCCGTGCATGCCCGCCCCGATGAGCGTGACCTTGGCGAGCGGCTGCTCGATAGCGAACGCTCGACCCAGCCGCTGGAGCGCGTCGCTGGCAGTCGGGACGTCGGAAGCGGCCACGGTGAACACGAGCCGGCCGTCGGTCGGAGTGAACATGTCGAGCGAGACGGACGCGTCCGCCATGGCCTCGAAGACGGCCGTCTGGGCGCTCGTGTGCGCGAGCGACCCGGCGGGAGCGTCGAGGTCGACGGCGAACCGAGCGACACCGCGCATGTGCGACACAGCGGTGGCCACCGAGCGAGGCTGGTACGCGGCGATGTCGGCGACGAGCGTCCCCGGGTGGTCGGAGTAGGTGTTCTTGACGCGGACCTCGATGCCGCTTGCGGCCGCGAGCTCGGCTGCGGGGGTATGCACGACGCGCGAGCCGTGCTGCGCCATCTGGTGCAGCTCGTCCGAGCGTATGACGGCGAGCACAGACGCCTCAGCGCACGCGCGAGGATCCGCCGTCATCACGCCGTCCACGTCCGTGTAGATCTCCACCGACTGCGCGTCGAGCGCGATGCCGAGGGCACAGGCGGTCGTGTCGCTGCCGCCTCGCCCGAGCGTCGTGACGCTGCCGTCGGGGCCGACGCCCTGGAAGCCCGCGACGACCGGCACGGCCCCTTCCGCGAGCGCAGCCAGGAGCGCGCCCGGGCGCACCTCCAAGACGGTGGCGTTCTCGTGCGCCTCGTCGGTGATGACGCCTGCTTCAGCTCCCGAGAACGCGCGCGCCTCGACGCCTGCAGACCTGAGCTCGCTTGCCACGACGACGGCCGAGATGGTCTCCCCGACCGAAGCGAGGAGGTCGCGCTCGCGCGGCGATACCGGACGGGCGGCAACCAGGTCGAGGAGCGTGTCGGTCGCGTACGGAGCGCCCCTGCGTCCCATCGCGGAGACGACCACCACAGGCCGCGTGCCCGCTTCGAGGTGTTCGACGACGCGCCGAGCGAGCACCTGGCGGCCCTCAGGCGTGGCGACAGAGGTGCCGCCGAACTTCATGACGACGATCGGGCCTGAGCTGCTAACCGTCACAGGATCTCCTCGAGACCGACGACGAGGCCAGAGCGCTCGCGGACGGCCCGGATCGCCATGACCACGCCAGGCATGAAGCTGGTGCGGTCGAGCGAATCGTGACGGATGGTGAGCGTCTGGCCCGGGCCGCCGAAGATGACTTCCTGGTGCGCGACGAGGCCCGGCAGCCGCACCGAGTGCACCGTGACGCCGGCGACGACCGCGCCGCGCGCCCCGTCGGCGACCTCGGACTCCCGTCCGGGCGCAGCGGGGACGACCGTGCGCGCCTGCGAGATCCCCTCTGCAGTCCTGATGGCGGTGCCGGACGGTGCGTCCGCCTTGCGGTCATGATGCAGCTCGACGATCTCGACGTGCGGTAGGTAGCGAGCGGCCTCGCGTGCGAACCGCATCATGAGGACAGCACCGATTGCGAAGTTCGGCGCGACGAAGACGCAGACGCCCTCAGGCGCGCCTTCGGCGATTTCCTCGAAGGTCGCAATGGGGACGCCCGTGGTGCCCACGACGCAGTCGATACCGGAAGACGCTGCGGCGCGGACGTTGGCTGCGACCGCTTCGGGACGCGTGAAGTCGACGAGCACGTCAGGCGAGCTTGCTTCTATTGCGTCTCGCAGGTCTCCCGTCACGCGGATGCCTTCGACCGCCTCGCCTGCGTGCAGCGGATCGACGGCGGCCACGACCGTCATGTCGGGTTCTGCGGTGACCGCCCGAACCACCTCACGGCCCATCTTCCCGCTCGCTCCTGTGACCACGACTCGGATCATCGTTCCCACCCCCGGTGCTCACTGAACAAGGTCTGCCACCGCGTCGGCTTGCAACGGCGCGATCATCGCGAGCGTCTTCGGCTGCGAGAACAGCGACTGCGCAAGCGCGTGGACGTCGCTGGCCGTGACCGCATCGATGCGAGCGACGAGCTCGTCGATCGACAGGATCTCGGTGTCCGTGGCGGCGCTCTTGCCGAGGCGGGTCATGCGCGAGCGCGTGTTCTCCAGTGACAGCACGAGCTGGCCTTTCATGTTCTCGCGCACGCGCTCGAGCTCCTCGTCGCTCACGCCGTCTGATGCCAGTCTGGCCGCTTCTTCGCTCACGATGCGGACGACCTCGCGCGCGTTGTCCGGCCGGGTGCCAGCGTACACCACGAACTCGCCCGCATCGAGGTACAGCGAGTGGTACGAGTACACCGCGTACGCAAGGCCGCGCTTCTCGCGGACCTCCTGGAAGAGGCGCGAAGCCATGCCGCCGCCGAAGATGCCGTCGAGCACCGCGATGACGAACCGCTGGTCCGATCCGGCAGGAAGTCCGGGGACGCCCCAGCAGATGTGCGCCTGCTCGGTGTCGCGCGTGACGACGGCGAGCCCGGGACGAGCGCTCGGCTGCGAAAGGGCCCGCGTCGGCCGTTCCGCTTTCGGGAGCGCAAGCCAGCGCGTAGCGGCGTCCCTCACGCGTTCGTGGGCGACGTTGCCGGCGGCCGCGACGAGCACGGTGCCTGTCGTGTAGTGTCGCTGCTTGAACGACACCGCCAACGGGCGGTCGAACGCGCCGACCGTCTGGCGGGTACCGAGCACCTCCTCGCCGAGCGGATGTCCCTTGAGGAGCTCCGCGGCGAACAGGTCGTGGACCGCGTCATCGGGCGTGTCGTCGTGGCGCGCGATCTCCTCGAGCACCACTTCGCGCTCCGAGAGGATCGCGTCCTCGGCCAGCGAGGCGTTCGAGACCATGTCGGCGAGCACTTCGAACGCTTCTTCGAACCGCTCGTCGATGACGCGGACGAAGAAGCAGGTGTACTCCTTGCTCGTGAAAGCGTTGAACTCTGCGCCCAGCCGCTCGAAGTGCGCTGAGATCTCCTGAGCGCTTCTTTTCGGGGTGCCTTTGAAGGCCATGTGCTCCATGAAGTGGGACATACCCGCCTCGTGCGGCGCCTCGTCGCGGCTGCCCACCCGGACCCAGATACCGACCGCAACGGACCGGACGGCATCGATAGTCTCGGTCAAGACCTCGATGCCGTCGGCGGTCGTGCTGCGATCGTAGAAAGCAGCGTTCATGCGGCCCCCGCCCTACCGGCGGCGGCGCGGTCTGCGGTCGTGCCCGTGCGCGTCGTCGCGGCGCGCGGACGGCGCAGAGGGCGACGCGCTGCCCTCGGGGACGTCGAACTTGTTGACCGCGTCAAGGCTCACCTTTCCACGGTCGTCGATCTCCAGGACGACGACCTCGACCTCGTCTCCGACGTTCAGCACATCTTCGACCTTCGCGAGGCGGCCCTTGGCCATGCGTGAGATGTGGAGCAGGCCGTCTCGGCCCGGCAGAAGCTCGACGAACGCGCCGAACGGCTGGATGGCCACCACGCGGCCGGTGAACCGCTCGCCCACCTCGACGTCGCGCGTGAGCTGCTTGATGCGCTCGACTGCCTCAAGGCCGCCAGCGTCGCGCGACGCGACGTAGACGGTGCCGTCGTCGTTCACGTCGATCTCGGCGCCGGTGGCTTCGATGATGCTGCGGATCATCTTGCCGCCGGGGCCGATGACGTCGCGGATCTTGTCGGTCGGAATCTTGATGGTGATGACCCGCGGAGCGTACGGCGAGAGGTCGGGACGCGGCTCAGGGATCGCTTCGAGCATCTTGCCGAGGATGAAGGCGCGCGCCTCCTTGGCCTGCATGAGCGCTTGGCGCAGGATGTCCACGGACAGGCCCTTGGCCTTGTTGTCCATCTGCAGCGCCGTGATGCCGTCAGCGGTGCCCGCTACCTTGAAGTCCATGTCGCCGAGGAAGTCCTCGAGGCCCTGGATGTCGGTGAGGACGGCGACGCGGTCGCCTTCCTTGATGAGGCCCATCGCCACACCGGAAACCGGCGCTTTGATCGGCACGCCCGCGTCCATGAGCGCCAGCGTCGAACCGCAGACCGAGGCCATCGACGACGAGCCGTTGCTCTCGAGCACCTCCGAGACGATGCGGATCGTGTACGGGAACTCCTCCTCCGGCGGGATGACCGGGAGCAACGCGCGCTCGGCGAGCGCTCCGTGCCCGATGTCGCGGCGCTTCGGCCCGCGCATGAAGCCGATCTCGCCGGTGCAGAACGGCGGGAAGTTGTAGTGGTGGAGGTAGCGCTTCCCTTCCATCACGTCGATGGTGTCGATGCGCTGCCACTCGGAAAGCATCCCGAGCGTCAGCACCGAGAGCACCTGCGTCTGGCCGCGCGTGAACAGGCCGGAGCCGTGGCTGCGCGGCAGGTAGCCAGCGACGCACGAGATCGGCCGGATCTCGGTGAGGCCGCGGCCGTCGGCGCGCTCGCCCTCGTCGAGCACCATCGCTCGCATGGTCTCCTTCTCGAGGCGCTTGAGCAGCGCCTTGATGTGCTTACCGTGCGCAGCGAGCTCCTCTTCGGAGAAAGCGGCCTTGATCTCTTCCTTGACGGCGGCGACGGCGTCCATGCGCGCATGCTTGTCAGGGTTGTGGAGCGCCTGGCGCATCTTGTCTGCGCCCAGCGCTCGCACCCGCTCCCACAGATCCACAGGAGGCTCGTCCAAGGCGACTTCCATGGGCGTGATGTCGATTCTCGACAGGAAGCGCTGCTGCACCGCGCAGAACTCCGCGATAGCGGTCTGCGCGAACTCGAGCGCGGCGAGCATGTCCTCCTCGGAGACCATCTTCGCGCCCGCCTCCACCATGAAGATGGCGTCTTTCGATCCGGCGACCACAAGGTCGATGTCGGAGTCCTCCGTCTCCTCGAAGGTGGGGTTCACGAGCCACTCACCGTCAGCGGTGCGCGCGATGCGCACGCCGGCGAGCGGGCCCTCGAACGGCACGCCTGCGATCATCAGCGCTGCTGACGCGCCCATGATCGAGATGACGTCGACCTGGTGCTCCTGGTCGGCCGAAAGGACGGTCGCGATGATCTGGACCTCGTTGCGGAACCCGTCGGCGAACGCCGCGCGGATCGGCCGGTCGATCATCCGAGCGGTGAGGATCGCCTTCTCGCTCGGACGGGCCTCGCGCTTGATGAAGCCCCCCGGCAGTTTGCCTGCCGCGTACATACGCTCCTCGAAGTCGACCGTGAGCGGGAAGAAGTCGAGGTCCTTCGACTCCTTGCTCGCCACGGCTGTGACGAGGACGACGCTGTCTCCCTGGCGAACGACGACTGCGCCGCCGGCCTGCTTCGCGAGCTCGCCCGTCTCCAGGGTGTAGTGCTTTCCGTACAGTTCGAACTGCTCAGTGACTTTTCCCATGCCTCTTCTTCTTCCTCTTCGTCAGCTCCGCTGCAGGAGGTTGTACCCGTGCGGCGCCCCAATCGGCAAGAAGGCGGGAGGTCTCTCCCGCCTTCTGCGAGCCGTCTTCGTCGCGGTCAGCTGCGAAGGCCGAGCTTCGCAACGATCGCGCGGTACCGTTCGATGTCCGTCTTCTTGAGGTAGTTCAGCAGCCGGCGGCGTTGGCCGACGAGCTTGAGAAGCCCGCGGCGCGTGTGGTGGTCGTGCTTATGGTACCGCAGGTGCTCGGTGAGGTCTTTGATCCGCTGCGTGAGCAGAGCGATCTGCACCTCGGGCGAGCCCGTGTCGCCCTCGCTGCGCGCATGCTCAGCGATGATCTGCGCCTTGACGTCCTTCGACAGTGCCATGTCCACCCTTTCGTCTTCGTCCGCCCACGACCGAGACGAGCGTCGGTGGGTCGCTCATCCAAGTCCTGGGTAAGTCCAGCGGACAATGATAGCACAACCTGCGTGACGCTGCCCGCTCAGCGCTCGCGGACCTGCGCAAGCAGCACCCGCGCGCGCTCCACGTCGCGAGCGATCGCGGACGAAAGCGAGTCCTCGTCCTCGAAACGCTCGAGGTCGCGGAGCCGCTCGACGAAATCCAAAGCGAGGTCGGCGCCGTACAGGTCCTCGCTCACCGGCTCCAGGAGGTGCGCTTCGATCGCAGCCGCTGCAGCGGGGAACGTCGGGGGCGACCCGACGGAGACGGCCGCAGGATACCGCTCGTCGCCGAGGACCCCCCACGCCGCATAGACGCCATCGGCCGGCGTGGCAGCATACGGGTGAGGACGCAGGTTCGCCGTCGGAGCGCCGAGGCGCGCGCCTGCCCCGCGTCCATGCACGACAAGCCCGCGCACGCGGTGCGGCCGCCCCAGAAGCATCGCCGCCGTGGCGACGTCTCCTGCACGCACGAGCGAGCGGATGCGCGTCGAGGTCACGGGCTCACCATCGACGCGGACGAGGGGCTGCGGCACGACCTCGAAGCGCCGCGTCGCGCCGAGCTCGCGCAAGGCGTCGACGTCGCCTGACGCGTTGCGGCCGAAGCGGAAGTCCTCACCGACGACCACGGCGACGGGCGTGCACGCGCGAAGGAGCGTCTCGTCCACGAACCGCTCGGGCGCCATGGACGCCGTGGCCGTATCGAACGGCACCACGACGACGGCATCGACGCCAAGTTCGGCCAGGAACGAGATCTTGTCTTCGAGCTCGAGAAGCTGCGGGGCCGCGCGGTCAGGCGCGACCACCCGGTCCGGGTCGCGGTCGAAGGTGATGACGGCAGAAGCCACGCCCTCCTCCGACGCGCGTTCGCGGCAGGCCCTGACGAGCGCCTGGTGGCCGAGGTGCACGCCGTCGAACACGCCGATGGCGGCAACGGCCCGCCCGAGCGGCAGCATCGTCGGAGCGAAGGTGAGGATTCGCGTGCTCACGGCGTCGGGACCTCCGGGAAGACAGCTTCCGGCACGAGCCATTCGCCTGCCCGCCGATAGATCGCGGCGAGCCGCCCCCGAACGCGCACGGCGACGAGCGGTTCGTCGCCGCCAGCGCTCCGGATCCGGCGACCAGCGAAGACGTCGGACGGATCGGCGTCCACCACCGGCAGGCCGAGCGCTGCGAAGGGGTCTGCGAGCACGCGGTGGATCTCTCCTGACGCGGCGGCCTCAACGCATTCGTCGAGCGGGTGCGCGTCGTCGAGGGCAAGCGCGCCTGTCGCCGTGCGGACAAGAGCGGCGAGGTGTGCGCAGGTGCCAAGAGCGCGCCCGAGGTCGCGGGCGATTGCGCGAACGTAGGTCCCTGCGGAGACAAAGACCTCTATGTCCCAGGTGCGGTGCACGGAGGAGACGCCGATGAGGCGGGCTTCGAGAACCTCGATGCTCCGCGGCTCCAGCACAAGCGGTGCGCCTCTTCGGGCGGCGCGGTGCGCCGTCACGCCGCCACGCTTGATGGCCGAATACGCGGGCGGGACCTGTTCGTGAGTTCCGACGAGCCCGGTCACCACCGCTCGAGCACGCTTCTCGTCGAACACTTCCCCCGGCACCGGCAGCTCCTCGATAGGACGTCCCTCGGCGTCGTCTGTGTCGGTGGCGATGCCGAATCGCACCGTCGCTCGGTATCGCTTCGCCGACTTCGAGAGGTACGGCTCGAGCCGCGTGTACGGGCCGATGAGGAGCACGAGGAGGCCGGTCGCCGACGGATCGAGCGTGCCGGCGTGCCCGATGCGCCGCTCGCCGGTGGCCCGCCGCATCGTCGCGACGACGTCGTGGCTGGTCATGCCAGCCGGCTTGTCGACGGGCAGGACGCCCTCGAGCCCAGTCGCCTTGCGTGCGGCCATCACGACCTCGCAGGCAGCAAGGGCAGGACGGCCGCGAGCGCGTCTGACAACGTGCCGGTGAGCGTGAAGCCGGCGGCAGCGCGGTGGCCTCCCCCGCCGAGCGCGCGAGCGACGGCTCCCACGTCGGCGCCGCCCTTGGCGCGCAGGCTGCCCTTGACGCGACCAGGCGAACACTTGAAGAGCGCCACGACGTCCGGGCCATCGACGACGCGGACCGAGTCGATGAGGTCTTCGGTCTCTTCGGGAAGCGCACCGGTCTCGTGCAGGTCGTCGTCCGTTATCCAGGAGTACGCGACCGCACCGCCTTTGACGAAGGTGAGCCGGTCCATCGTGCGGGCCTGGAGCTTGAGCGCTGCGTGCGATCGGCGCTCATAGACGTTGCTGTACACCCAGGAGGTCCGAGCGCCTGCCTGAGCGAGCTCTGCGGCAAGCAAGAACGCGCGCGGGGTGGCGTTCGCATACGAAAAGCGGCCCGTGTCCGTCATGAGCCCGCAGAAGATGCAGTCGAGCATCGCGTGGTCCGGCTCGACGGCCAGGTGCTTCAGGACTTCCCAGATGAGCGCGCTCGTCGAGGGCGCTTCCGCGTCAACGAGGTTCACGGTGCCGTATCGCGCATTGTCGGGGTGGTGGTCGATGACGACGAGCGTGGCGTTCTCAAGAAGCGCAGCAGCTTCTCCGAGCCTGCCTGGGTTCGGTGCATCGAGCGCGAAGATGAGGTCTGGGCGTCGGTCGAGCGCGCTAGCGCGCACGAAGAGCGCGGCCCCTTCGAGGAACGCATAGGTGACCGGAGCGCGCTCTCCAGACGCCAGGACGCGATCGACCGCGTGGCCCGCCCGCTCCAGCGCATGGGCGAGCGCGAGCACGCTCCCGACCGCGTCTCCGTCAGGATCGACGTGCGAGCACACGGCGATGCGCTGGGATCGGCGCACCGCGTGCGCGACAGCTTCGAGCGCAGAGACCTCAGACGTCATCGGGTCCGACCTCTCCCTGGTCGTCAACCCACTCGGGATGCCGTCTGCGCTCACGCCGGATGGCGTTCTCGATCCGCTGCCCCGCGTCGACGCTCTCGTCGATGTGGAAGCGCAGCTCGGGCAGGTACTTCATCGCAACGCGCTCCCCCAGGGTCGCACGGATCCTGCCCTTCGCGGAGTCCAGTCCGGCCAAGAGCTCGGCGTAGCGCCTTTCTCCACCGTGCGCCGTCACGAAGACGTCGGCGTAACGCATGTCGGGACTCACCTCGACGCTCGTGACTGTGGCGAGCTCCAGGCGAGGGTCCTGGAGCTCGCTCACCAGGATCTCAGCGAGCGCGGTGCGAACGGACTCATTCAGCTTGCGTACACGAGGAGCGGGCATCGCGCCTCACTCCTTCCGGGCGACCTCGACGGTCTTGAAGCCCTCGATGTAGTCACCTTCCTTGATGTCTTGGAAGCCATCGATGGCGATGCCGCACTCCGAGCCGGCGCGTACGCTCGTGACGTCCTCCTTGAAGTGGCGGAGCGATCGGATCGTGCCTTCGTGGATGACGGCGCCGTTGCGGACGACGCGCACCTGGTCGTCTGCGTTGATCTCGCCTTCGGTGACGACGCAACCTGCCACGACGCCGACCTTCGGGATCCGGAACAGCTCGCGGACTTCCGCACGTCCGGTGTCCCGCTCCTCGATGGTGGGCGCGAGCAGACCTACGCGGGCCGCGTTGATGTCCTCGATCGCCTGGTAGATGACGCGGTACAGGCGCAGGTCGACCTTCTCCTGCTCCGCGAGCGCCTTCGCCTTGGGCTCGGGTCGCACGTTGAAGCCGATGATGATGGCGTCGGATGCGTCGGCGAGCATGACGTCGGACTCGGTGATGCCGCCCACGCCCGAGTGGATGACGTTGATGCGCACCTCGGACTGGTCCATCTTGTCGAGTGCGTCTTTGAGCGCCTCGATCGAGCCCTGGACGTCGGCCTTCACGACGAGGTTGAGCTCCTTGAGCTCACCTTCGGCGATGCGCGCGAACAGGTCGTCGAGGCTCACGTGCGTCTTGCGCTGCTCCGCGAGCAGGCGCTGCTTGAGCGCGCGTTCCTCCGCGATGCGGCGCGCCTCGCGGTCGTCAGCGACGACGCGGAACTCGTCGCCGGCAGCAGGCACGCTCGACAGGCCCAGGATCTCCACGGGGTCTGCAGGACGGGCGGTCTCGACCTGGTTGCCCTTCGGGTCGACGAGTGCGCGCACACGCCCGTGACTGGTTCCGGCCACGACGGCATCTCCGACGCGCAGCGTGCCGCGCTGGACGAGAACGGTCGCAACCGGTCCGCGTCCGCGGTCGAGCTTCGCCTCGATGACGACGCCGTGGGCAGGGGCGTCTGGATTCGCCTTGAGCTCCAGCACCTCGGCCTGGAGGAGGATCATCTCCAGAAGCTCGTCGATGTTGATGCGTTTCTTGGCGCTGACGTCGACGAAGATGTTCGATCCGCCCCACTCTTCCGGGATGATGCCGTGCTCGGTGAGCTCCTGGCGCACGCGGTCCGGGTTCGCGCCGTCCTTGTCGATCTTGTTGACGGCGACGATGATCGGCACGCCTGCCGCCTTCGCGTGGTTGATCGCCTCGACCGTCTGCGGCATCACGCCGTCGTCAGCGGCGACCACGAGGACCGCGACATCCGTGACCTTCGCGCCGCGGGCGCGCATGGCCGTGAACGCTTCGTGGCCGGGCGTGTCGATGAAGGTGATCTGCTTGCCGTTGTGGTGCACGACCGACGCGCCGATGTGCTGGGTGATGCCGCCTGCCTCCGTGGCAGCGACGCCTGTCTCACGGATGGCATCGAGAAGCGACGTCTTGCCGTGGTCAACGTGTCCCATGACCGTGACGACTGGCGGGCGCGGCTTCAGGTCTTCTGGGCGGTCCTCGTAGACGATGCCCGCCTCTTCTTCAGGGGAGAGCACCTTTATCGATATACCGAGGTCCTCGGCGAGGATCTCCATGGTGGTGCGGCCGATCGGTTGGTTCACCGTAAGAAGCTCGCCCAGCATCATCAGCCGCTTGATGATTTCCGTCGTCGACAGACCCACCGCTTCGGCGAACTCGCCGACGGTGGCGCCTTCAGGGATCGCGATCTCGTTCACGGCCACGGCGGGCTTCGCTGGCTGGGTAGGCTGCGCGGCTGAAGGCGTCTCTTTGTCAGCAGCCTTCTTGGCTTTCTTCTTCTTCTTCGTGCCACCGGTGCCGGTGGCGGCGAGACGGGCCGCTTCTGCGAGCAGCCGTGCGTGACGCTCGGCCTCCTCTGCCTCACGCGCCATCTTGCGGTAGCGTTCCGCCTCCTCGGCCTCGAGCCGGGCGGCCTCTTCTTCGAGCCGCTTCCGTTCCTCGGCGGCGCGCGCTTCGGCCTCGAGGCGCTTGCGCTCCTCCTCGATGCGGCGCAGGCGCTCCTCGGCTTCGGATTTCGCTTTCGCGCGCGCTTTGTCGACCGCGGAGATGCGTGCTGGCTCGGGCCGCTCTTCGGGTTCCAGAGCGCGTTCGGTGGCAGCCTTCGCCACACGGGCTGCAGCGTGCCGCTTCGCCTCCTCTTCGGCGGCCTTGCGTGCGGCCTCTTCTTCTGCCGCCTTGCGTGCGGCCTCCTCTTCGGCGGCCTTGCGTGCGGCCTCTTCTTCTGCCGCCTTGCGTGCGGCCTCCTCGGCTTCTTGCTTGGCGCGCTCGGCCTCCATCGCCGCCTGACGCTCTGCGATGATCGGCGCCAGGTCCTTGCGGATCTTCTGGACGTAGGCGTCGTGCAGCGTCGAAGAGTGGCCCTTGGCCGGGATCTTCAGCCGCTCGAGGTGCTCCAAGAGCTCCTTGGAGCTCATCCCGAATTCCTTTGCAAGTTCGTGCACTCGAATGGCAGGCATCCGCATCACCGTCCCGATCCGAAGCGAGCGTCGCTCCCAGCGATCTGCTCGAACTCGATCCTCAACCGCTCGATGTCTTCCTCCTTGACGACGGCCCTGAGCGCGTGGCCGAGGCGGTTCTTGCGCACCGCCGCCTCGAAACACGCTTCTTTCGGGCAGACGTATGCCCCGCGCCCGCTCTTCTTGCTGGTGGGGTCGACGAAGACGTCGCCATCCGGGCCACGCACGATCCTAACGAGCTCGCGCTTGTCCGCCTCGAGCCCGCAACCCAGACAGGTGCGGAGGCTTGTCTTGGTCCGTCTCACTGGCTAGCTCTCGTCCTCCCCGCTGTGAATGCGGCAGTACCGGCTTCCCGGCAGGGCCTGGTTCCGGCAGCGGATCCCGTCTTCGGTGACGTGCGCACAGCGCCCGTCGGTCGGTTCGGCAGCGTGTCCCGCGGCCGGCACGGCCAGCCCGCTCTCCTGCGCCTGGGTCACGCTCTTGATGTCGATCCGCCAGCCGGTGAGCTTCGCCGCGAGACGCGCGTTCTGGCCTTCCTTCCCGATGGCGAGCGACAGCTGGTCGTCAGGGACGATGACCGTCGCGGTGTGCGTGTCTTCGTCGACGAGCACGGTGGAGACCTTCGCGGGCGACAGCGCGTTGCCGACGAAGGTCGCCGGGTCGTCAGACCACGGGATGACGTCGATGCGCTCACCTTTGAGCTCGGCGACCACCATGCGCACGCGGCTCCCTTTCGGTCCGACGCACGCACCGACCGGGTCGAGGCCGGGCTCACGCGAGGCGACGGCGATCTTCGAGCGCATGCCGGGCTCGCGCGCCACGCTCTTGATCTCGACGATGCCGTCGTAGATCTCGGGCACTTCGAGCTCGAAGAGGCGCTTGAGCAGGTTCGGGTGCGTGCGCGACACGACGATGGACGGCTCGTTGCCCGAGGACTTGCGCACGTCGATGATGAGCGCCTTCAGGCGCATGTTGTGGTCGTATCGCTCGTTCGGCGGCTGCTCGGACGGCGGCAGCAGCGCTTCAACGCCCTCGCGGATCTTGATGAGCGTGTAGCGGCTGTCCGACTGCTGCACCGTGCCCGTGATGCTGTCGCCGATCCTGTCGGCGTACTCCTGGAAGATCTGGTCACGCTCGGCCTCCCGGATGGCCTGCGTGATCACCTGCTTGGCGGCCAGCGCAGCGAACCGCGAGATGTCCGACGGGGTGATGTCGCGCTCCTCGTAGACCGGTTCCTCCTCGGTCCCGCCGACCGGAACGAGCTCGAACACGCGGATGCGGCCGGATTCCCGGTCGATCTCCACCCGGGCCTCGTTCTCCAGATCGAGCGTCTTGCGGTAGGTCTGCGCGAGGGTGTGCTCCAGCCGGTCGAGCATCTCGACCTCGTCGATGTTCTTCTCCCGCGCGAGCTGCTTCAGCGCTTCCATCAACTCTGAGCTCATCGTGACTCCTTGCTCTCGAACGACGAGAAGTCGAACACCAGGTGCGCCTTGCGGACGAGCGAGAACGGGATTCCCACCGTCTCGCCCTCGACGGCAAGCAGCGCCTGATCTTCGGTCCTGCCGACCACCGTCCCGGTGAGCTTCTTGTGCCCAGCGAGCGGTTCGGCGAGCGTCACCTGGGCGGTCCGGCCTGCGAACCGCTCCCAGTCCTGCGGCCTGCGCAACGGGCGCTCGACGCCCGGCGAGGAGACCTCGAGGACGTACGGCCCGACGAACAGGCCCGCGTCCTCGATGGCGTCGGAGATCCACGGGTTGGCGGCCGTTATCGCGTCGAGGTCGATCCCGCCTTCGCGGTCGAGGAAGACGCGGACGAGTGGCCGGCCTGCTCGGCCGGCGACCTCGACGGCCACGAGCTCGAGCCCGTGCTGCTCTGCGAGCGGTGCAAGCACGCGCTCGATGTCGCCTACGATGTCTCGTGCCACGCCTGCCTCCTTCCGCCCGTGTCCAGAACAAAAGAAGCGGGGGTCAGCCCACTTCTCGCAAGAACCGCAGATTTCTCCGTGCGAACGGATTCTACCATAGCCCAGGCACGCGGTGAACCCGGTGGAGCTCAGCGTTCGACGGTGAGGCGGAACACCACGGGGTTCGCAGGATCGGGACAGCACACGAGCGCCTCCCCTTCCGCTTCCCACGGGAACGCGCCGCCGAAGCGGAGCGGTTGGAGGAAGGGAAGCATGGCAGCGTACGCCCATCCGCACATGCCTGTCGGGACGAGCGCGGAGTCCACCACCCACGAGTCCCCGACTGCAAGGCCGATCGAGCACGCGCCCGAGCCGAGGATCTCGACGATCTCGATACGGACGCGCCGCCCTTCAGGCGGAGCGATGCGCTCGCTTTCCACGGCGCGTCAGCTCCTCTGGCTTTCGACGAGCATCCGAGTGCGTGCAACGGCATCGTCCACAGGAACGCTCTCGCGCTCGCCCGTTGCACGGTGCTTGATCTCCACGACGCCGGCCGAGAGCCCCTTGCGGCCGACGATGACCTGGTACGGCCACCCGATGAGGTCCGCGTCGGCGAACTTCACGCCCGCCCGTTCGTCGCGGTCGTCGATGACGGTCTCGACCCCGGCGTCCGCGAGCTCGGCGAATATGCGCTCTGCGGCGTCGGCGACATCAGCGTCGTTCGACAAAGGCAGCACGATGGCCTCCGCGGGCGCGACCGAAACGGGCCAGCAGATACCGGCGTCATCGTGGTGCTGTTCGATCACCGCGGCGAGCGAACGCGTGATGCCGACGCCGTAGCAGCCCATGATGAACGGTCGCTCCTGCCCGTTCTCGTCCGTGAACGTCGCTCCCATTGTCTCGGAGTACCGCGTTCCGAGCTGGAAGACCTGCGAGACCTCGATGCCGCGGGCGCCTTCCAGCGACGCGCCGCAGCGGGGGCAGAGGTCGCCTGGTCTGGCGGTGACCAGGTCGGCCCACACCTCGACGGCGAAGTCGCGGCCAGGGCAGGCGCCGAAGAGGTGGTAGTCGTCCTCGTTCGCTCCGACGACCCACGAGCGCTCCTCGGCAAGCGACCGGTCCGCCACGACGAGCGTGCCGTCAGGCGGCGCGACCGGGCCGAGCGAGCCTTTCGGGATGCCGTACGCGGCGAAGTCCTCCTCGTCGAGCAGCACGACGCCGGGCACCGCGCGCCCGGCCTTCACCGGGTTGAGCTCCCGGTCGCCGGGCACGCAGAAGAAGACGAGCCGCCCGTCCTCGGTCTTCCCGGCCATCGTCTTGACGGTGTCACGCTCGTCGAGGCCGAATGCAGCGGCGATGTCCGCGATCGTCCGCAGGTCGGGCGTGTGCACCTTCCGGAGCGTCTCCTCGCTCATGTGCCGCGGGCGTCCAGGCACGATGGCCTCGGCCGCCTCGACGTTCGCAGCGAATCCGCAGGAGCAGTGCACGAGCTCGGCCTCGCCCGTATCGGCGAGCGCCATGAACTCGGTCGTGACCTTGCCGCCGATCTGACCGGAATCGGCCTCGACGGCGCGCCAGACGAGCCCGAGCCGGTCGCAGATGCGGCCGTACGCGCGCGCCTGCTCGTCGTAGTGCTCCTGCAACGACTCCTGGGTGGCGTGGAAGGAATACGCGTCTTTCATGATGAACTCGCGGCCGCGCAGCAGCCCGAACCGCGGCCGCATCTCGTCTCTGAACTTGACATTGATCTGGTACAGCGAAAGCGGCAGGTCGCGGTACGAGCGCACCTCGTTGCGCACGAGCGCGGTGATGACCTCTTCGTGCGTCGGGCCGAGGCAGAAGTCGCGTCCCGCGCGGTCTTTGAGGCGCGCGAGCTCCGGGCCGTAGAGGTCCCAGCGCCCGGACTCGTGCCACAGCTCGGCCGGCTGCACGACCGGCAACAGCAGCTCCTGGCTACCGATGGCGTCCATCTCCTCGCGCACGATGCGTTCGATCTTCGCGATGGAGCGCCACGCGAGCGGCAAGAAGTCGTAGATGCCCGCCGCGACCTTCCGGATCATCCCGGCGCGCAGCAAGAGCCGGTGGCTCGGCACTTCGGCTTCGGCGGGATCCTCGCGAAGCGTGGGCGCGTACAAGCGCGACATCCTCAAAGCGGTCCGCATGCGTTCTCCTTCGTGCGAGCGGCGTGCGTGCTCAGTCCTGCGCGGCAGGTCCGATCCCCCGGTCGTGGGGGTGGTAGGTCTGAGCCAGGTGGTCGGCGCCCGTGGCAAGACTCAGGATCAAGCGCGCGACGAGGTCGTGGACGATGATCGTCGTGGTGTTGCCGTGCAGCGCGAAGGCGCGCTTGAGCGCAGGCTTCACGGCAGGGTCGCCCGTCACCTCGATGATGATGTCGATCTCGTCGCCCTTCGCCGTGAGCACGTCGGGGTACTCGGTGAAGAAGATGCCGCGCTCGCGCGCGATGCGCGCACCGGCACACTCCGGGTTCTTGTCGGCGATCCCGACGACCTCGACGTACGGCAAAGCGAGCAGCGCTTCGATGAGCGGAGCACCTGTGCGTCCCGCTCCGACGACGGCGACGCGTACCTTCTCGGCTGCCATGGCTCCTCCCTGGTCGGCAGTGCGTTGCGTGAAGGATACCAGCGCCGCCGGACGCTCGCAAAAAGGCGCGTCAGCCGCGCTCGCGCACGATGTCGTCGATCTCGGCGAACAGCGCCTCGACGATGTCGGCCTCGTCGACCTTCCGCACGGGCCGGCCGTTGCGGAACACGAGGCCGACGCCTCGACCGGCAGCGACGCCCACGTCGGCATCGCGCGCCTCGCCCGGACCGTTCACGACGCAGCCCATGACGGCGACTTTGAGCGGGACGTCGAGCGAGCGTAGACGCCGCTCCACCTCGCCGGCGATCCCGACGAGGTCGACCTCGCACCGTCCGCACGTCGGACAGGAGACGAGCTCCGGCGTGCGGCGGCGAAGGTCGAGCGCAGCGAGGATCTCCCACGCGACGGCGACCTCCTCGACCGGATTCGCGGTGAGCGAGACGCGGAGCGTGTCGCCGATGCCTTCTTCGAGCAGGATGCCGAGGCCGACGGAGGACTTCACGGTGCCGGAGAACGCAGTCCCGGCCTCGGTGACGCCGATGTGCAGCGGATACGGTACCTCGCTCGCCAGGCGCCGGTAGGCCCGGACTGTGGCCAGCACCGATGAGGCCTTGGCCGACACGACGATGTCTTCGAACCCGCGAGAGGCGACGTGCTCGCAGAAGCGCACAGCGCTCGCGACGAGCTTGTCCTCGAGCGGCCAGTCGAGATCGCGGTGCTCGGGCGCGAGCGAGCCGGCGTTCACGCCGATGCGGATCGGGACGCCTGCTTCGCCCGCCGCCTCGACGACGGCGTCGACGCGCTCGAGCGACCCGATGTTGCCGGGGTTGATGCGCACCTTGGCCGCGCCTCTCGCGATGGCCTCGATGGCGAGGCGGTAGTCGAAGTGCACGTCCGCGACGACCGGCAGCGGCGAGGCCTCGCACACCGCTTCGAACCCATCGAGCGCGTCTGCGTGCGGGATCGCCACCCGCACGATCTCGCACCCGGCGTCAGCGAGCCGCGCGATCTGTGCGAGGGTGGCCTTGGCGTCGCGGGTGTTGGTGTTCGTCATGGACTGCACGGCGACGGGCGCCCCGCCGCCGAGAGGGACGCTGCCGACGAGGACCTGCCGCGAGATGCGAGAAGGCATCGCTCTCCCTACCCTGCGAGCCGTGCGATGTCAGCGTACACGAGGTAGCCGATGAGCGAGAACAGGAGCGCAGCACCGACGACCGTGACCGCCGTGGTCAGACGACGACCGAACGGGCGGCCTGCGACGCGCTGCAGGATCTCGAAGGCGATCTTCCCGCCGTCGAGCGGCGGGATGGGCATCACGTTCATGACGCCGAGCGAGAGCGAGAGCAGTGCGACGAGCCAGGCGTAGTCGAGCGGGCCCGTCTTTGCGGCGTCTGCCGCCATGACGCTGATGCCGACGACGCTTCGGGCGTTTCTCACCGACTCGCCGAAGGTATCGGGCCGGAAGAATCCCACGATCGCCTTGAAGACGAGGCCGGTCCACACGAAGCTCTGTGACAAGGCCTTCCCCAGCGAGTAGCGCACTTTGGTCAGGCCCACGCGCACGCCGACGTACCCGTGCCCGTCCATCTGCCCGAGGGTGACGGTCACCGTGCGCCGTGCACCGTCACGGAGGTACGCGATCTCGAGCGTATCGCCCGGCTTTGACGACGCAACGGCTGCCTGGAACTCCTCCCAGGCACCGATGGGTTTGCCGTCCACGGCGACCAGGGTGTCACCCGCGCGGAGGCCAGCGGCCGCGGCCGGCGATCCAGGCTGGACCTGGTCAAGGGTCAGGCTCGGCTCGTACGTGCCGAAGGCCGACAGCACCACGGTGAACACCAGGATCGCGGCGAGGATGTTGGCGACGACGCCTGCCGAGAGCACGGCGATGCGCTTCGGCGTCGAGAGCCCCCGATAGGTGTGGGAGCGCACCTCGTCGAGCAGCTCGCGGGCGGGCCTGTGCGCGTCGAGCCCGTCGGCGAGCGAAAGCGCGTGCAGCTCGTCGCGCACGACAGCGCCCCAGTCCTCCAGGACGGCCGCGATGTCCGATGCGCGCTCGCGATCGACCATAAGAGCGCGGGAAAGCTCGCCGACGGTGATCGGGCCGCGCTCCGCGATGACGCCGAGCGCCTCTGGCAGCAGCGGGTCTTCCTCGCCTGGCTCCATGCCCGCGATGCGGACGTACCCGCCGAAGGGCACCGCTGTGATGCCGTACGTCGTCTTCTTGCCGCGAATCCGCAGAGCAGGTCCCGGGAGCCCGATCATGAACTCGTGGACCTTCACGCCGAACGCGCGAGCCATGAAGAAGTGCCCGCCTTCGTGCAAGACGACGAGTATCGAGAAGGTCACGACGCCCCAGAATATCGCGTCAAGGCCGGAAGGCCCCATTGCCGTCCTTTCGTCGTTCCGATCCTGCCCGGTTCCGAGCAAGCAGGGTGCCAGGAGCGCTCGGTCTAGAGGATACCCGCAGCTTGCGTCCTCGCCCAGGCGTCGACGGCCTCGACCTCATCGACGGTCGACGCGCGGAAGGGCTCGTGGCGCTCCATCACCGTCTCGATGACGCGCGGTATGTCGGAAAAGCCGATGCGACGCTCGAGGAAGGCCGCAACGGCGACTTCGTTGGCGGCGTTCATCGCTGCCGGCATCGTGCCGCCGGAGGCGCCCGCTTGGAGAGCGAGGTCGAGGCACGGGAAGGCCACCCGGTCCGGCTCTTCGAAATCGAGCCGTCCGATTGCGGCGAAGTCTACGGGGGGAACCGGCGCGTCCCACCGGTCCGGGTAGCTGAGCGCGTACTGGATCGGGATGCGCATGTCGGTGGCGCCGAGGTGGGCCTTCACGCTGCCGTCTGAGAACTCCACCATCGAGTGCACGCACGACTGCGGGTGCACGACGACGGCGATCCGGTCGTAGCTGACGCCGAAGAGGTGGTGCGCCTCGATGGCTTCCAGGCCCTTGTTCATGAGCGTCGCAGAGTCGATCGTGATCTTCGGCCCCATCGACCAGCGAGGGTGGCGGAGCGCCTGCTCCACCGTGACCTGCGCGATCTCGTTGGCGCTCATGCCGCGGAACGGTCCGCCGGACGCAGTGAGCCAGATACGCGCGACGCGATCGCGTCGCTCCCCTTCGAGGCACTGGAAGATGGCCGAATGCTCGCTGTCGACTGGCACCAGGGCGTCGTGCGATCGAACGAGCGGCATCACGAGGTCGCCCGCGACCACCAGGGACTCCTTGTTGGCGAGCGCCAAGCGCTTCCCGCATTCAAGCGCGGTCACGGTGGCGCGCAGTCCCGCAGCACCGACAAGCGCGTTGACGACGACGTCGGCGTCCTCGAGGCCGGCGAGCGCCGCGACCGCGTCCGGTCCTGCGCTCACGCGGGCGTCGGGCAGAAGCGTCCGGAGGTGGTCGGCGGAGGCGGCGTCGGCGATAGCGACGTGTGCTGCTCCTGTCGCAGCGGCCTGCTCGGCCAGACGCTCCACGGAGCGGTTCGCAGCGAGCGCCACCACGCGCACGCGATCCGGGTAGCGCTGGGCGACGTCGATGGTCTGCTGGCCGATGGAGCCGGTCGATCCGAGGACGGCGACGCGGATCATCGCGCACCTGCCGCAATGAGCGCGTAGTACGCCACGATGGCGACCACGATCATGCTGTCGAAGCGGTCCAGGAATCCGCCGTGGCCCGGCAAGAGCCGCCCCGAGTCCTTCACGCCGGCCTCGCGCTTGAGCCTGGACTCGGCCAGATCCCCGAGGACGGCCGCGCCGGAGGCGGCCAGACCGACGGCCGCCATCGCGCCGAGCGGAAGCCCGACGTCGGCGACCGCTCCCGTGACCGCCCACACGGCGGTGGTGAACAGGGTGCCTGCGACGAAGCCCTCCCAGGACTTCTTCGGCGAGATGGTCGGAGCCATCTTGTGGCGGCCCACGGTCGAGCCGATGAGGTACGCGAAGCTGTCGTTGGCCCACACGCTCACGACGGTCGCAAGCACGAGCTCCGTGCCGGCGTCGAGTTCGCGGATGAGCACGAGGTGCGCGAGCGAGAACCCGACGTAGGCGGCCCCGAAGACCGTCGCCGCAGTGTCGGACGCCTTCACGCGGGGGAAGGCGAGGTGCCACGCGAGGGACGCGACGATGAGCGCCCCGAAGGTGGCGCCGAGGCCTGAAAGCCCATGCATGGCCGCAGCGAACGGCATGGCGAGCACGGCGGCGATGCCGAACACCTCGTTCGGCAGGCGGTGCTCCCGCCGGAAGAGCGCGAAAAGCTCGGTGGCGGCAAGCGCCCCGACGACCGCCGCCACCGCAGCGAGCCCGTACGGACCGCCGAAGAAGATGGCGCCGAGGAACGCGACGCCGATGGCGAGCGCAGAGGCGACCCGCGCCCAGAAGTCCTTGAGCGGACGCGTGCGGGCCACGCTACAGCCCTCCGAAGCGGCGCGACCGGCGTTGGTAGTCGACGACCGCCTTGAGCAGGTCGTGCCGGTCGAAGTCCGGCCACAGCGTGGACGTCACCCACATCTCGCTGTACGCGATCTGCCAGAGCAAGAAGTTGGACACACGCAGCTCCCCGCTCGTCCGTATGAGGAGGTCCGGGTCGGGAAGCCCTGCCGTGTACAGGTGGTCTGCGACCATCTCAAGATCGATGCCGGACGGGTCCAGCTGCCCGGTGGCCGCTTTGACAGCGATCGCTCGCACCGCATCGGCGATCTCCTGACGCCCGCCGTAGTTCAGCGCGACGACGTACGTCAGCCGGTCGTTGTCGGCCGTTTGCCGCTCCGCGCGCGCGAAGGCCTCAGCGGTGCGCTCCGGAAGGCCCTCCCGGCGGCCGATCACCCGCACGCGCACGCCGAGCTTGTCGAGCGTCGTCATCTCCTGCTCGAGCACCTCGACGAACAGGTCCATCAGGTGCGACACCTCGTCTTTGGGGCGCCGCCAGTTCTCGCTCGAGAAGGAGTAGACGGTGAGGACGTCGATGCCGAGCTCGAGGGCGGCCTGTATCGTCTCGCGGATCGCCTTCACACCGGCGCGGTGTCCGGCGATGCGCGGGAGTCCGCGCTTGGTCGCCCATCGGCCGTTGCCGTCCATGATGATGGCGACGTGGCGCGGGACACGTTCGAGCGCGAGCTCGGCGAGGAACTCGCGGTCGCGTTTGGACGAGAAGAAGGCCTCGAGCGAGGCTCGGTCAGGCACGAGGTCAGACCTCCATGATCTCCTGCTCTTTGCGCTTCAGCAGCTCGTCGATCTCCTTGATGTGAGCGTCGGTCTCCTTCTGGACCTCTGCCTCCAGACGGCGAAGCTCGTCTTGCGAGATCTCGCCGTCCTTCTCCTGACGCTTGAAGTGATCGTTGACGTCGCGGCGGATGTTGCGGACCGCCACGCGCGCCTCCTCAGCGTACTGGCGGCAGAGCTTGACGAGCTCGCGACGGCGTTCCTCCGTGAGCGGTGGGAACGGGAGACGCACCACCTGCCCGTCATTGGAAGGAGTGAGCCCGAGGTCAGAGCCAAGAATGGCTTTCTCGATCGCGTTGATGGCGCTGCGATCGTACGGCGTGATGACGAGCATCTGCGGCTCAGGAACGCTGACCGAGGCGATCTGGAGGAGCGGCGTCTGGACGCCGTAGTACTCGACGGTGACTTTTTCAAGGATGGCGCTCGACGCGCGGCCCGTGCGCACACCTGCGAACTCGTGCGCGAGGGCGGCGACCGCCTTACGCATGTGGTCCTTCGCTTCGGCGAGATTCTTCACAGACATCTAGGAACCTCCTCGCACCAGGGTACCGACGCGCTCGCCATTGATGGCGCGTTCGATGTTGCCGGGTCTCTTCACGTCGAACACCACGATAGGGAGCTCGTTGTCCATGCACAGCGAAATGGCGGTGTTGTCCATCACGCGGAGTCCGCGGTTCAGCACCTCGATGTACTCGAGCTCGTCGAACTTGACGGCGTTCGGGTTCGTCACGGGGTCGTCGTCGTACACGCCGTCGACCTTCGTGGCCTTCATGATGCACTCCGCGCCGATCTCGAGCGCCCTTAACGCCGCGGTCGTGTCCGTGGTGAAGTACGGGTTGCCGGTGCCCGCGGCGAAGATGACGACTCTCCCCTTCTCGAGATGCCGTATCGCGCGACGCCGGATGTACGGCTCGGCGACGGCCTGCATCTCGATCGCCGACATCACACGGGTGAACACCCCGTGTCGTTCGAGGGCGTCTTGCAAGGCGAGTGCGTTCATCACGGTTGCGAGCATTCCCATGTAGTCCGCCTGCGCTCGGTCCATCCCCTTCGCTGAAGCCGCAAGGCCTCGGAAGATGTTGCCGCCGCCGACGACGATCGCGATCTGCACGCCCGCCTCGTTCAGGGGCTTGATCTGCGCTGCGAGGGACTCGAGCACGGCCGGGTCGATGCCGTACGAACCGTCCCCCATGAGCGCCTCGCCGGAAAGCTTGAGCAACACGCGGTGATAGCGGTGTCCGGACATCGTCCTCCTTTGCTCCGGTTCGGGCGCGGTCAACGCGATTCTAGAACAACGAGGCGACGCGTGCGCCGCCTCGTTGTCGTACGGTCACAGGATGGGGCCTCAGCAGGCCGCAGGTTCGGCGTCGCTCGTCTCGCCAAGCTGGAAGCGCTCGACACCGACGATCGATACGGTGTCGCCGAGCTCCTTGGAGACGCGTGCCACGAGGTCGCCGACGGAGATCTCAGGGTCCTTGACGAACGCCTGCTCGAGAAGGCAGACCTCCTTGTAGAACTTGTGGAGGCGCCCTTCTGCGATCTTCTGCTGGATCTGCTCGGGCTTGCCGGACTCCGCTGCCTGTGCGCGGTAGATCGCGAGCTCGTGCTCGACGGTCTCTGCCGGAACGTCCTCACGCGACACAGCGATCGGGGACGCAGCAGCCACCTGCATCGCAACGTCTTTCAACAGCGACGCAAGGGCGTCAGCGCTCGCCGTCTCGGGCTTGGTGAACGCGGCTTCGACGAGAACGCCGATCTTGCCGCCCATGTGGATGTAGCTCGCGATCGCGCCGGTGCCCGAGACTTCGCGGCGAACGAAGCGCGTGATGTTCATGTTCTCGCCGAGCTTGCTCACGGTCTCGCCGAGGACTTCCTGGACGGAGTGCTCGCGGCCGGTGAAGGTCTGGGAAGCGAGCGCCGCGACGTCGGCCGGCGCAGCGGCAGCGATGTGGGCGGCGAGGTCGTTCACGAACGCAAGGAAGTCGGCATTGCGAGCGACGAAGTCGGTCTCACAGTTGACCTCGACGAGCGCGCCAATGCGCTTGTCTTCAGAGACGTGGGCGGCCACGACGCCCTCGTTGGTGGCGCGCCCGGCCTTCTTCTGCAGCGCGGCGAGCCCTCTCGTGCGGAGGATGTCGACGGCCTTCTCGACGTCGCCGTCGGCCTCGGTGAGTGCCTTCTTGCAGTCCATCATGCCTGCGCCCGTCATCTCGCGCAGCTCTTGCACCATGCGTGCGGTTATCTCCATGGATGCCTCCTCGTGTCGTCGTGGATCGGGGCGTGTCGGCCAGGTCACTCGTCGTCGAAGACGTCTTCGATGTCCACGTCCTTGGGCTCGGCGTCAGCTGCAGCGTCGGCGTCAGCGTCGTTCGCCGGCTCGGCAGCGGCAGGCCCCTCTGAGACGGGCGCTTCTGACGGCTCGACGGACATGCCTGCGGCGCTCCGGCCGTCGATGACGGCGTCTGCGATGACGCCCGTGACCAGTGCGATCGAGCGGATGGCATCGTCGTTGCCGGGAATCACGTAGTCGACCTCGTCAGGATCGGCGTTGGTGTCGATCAGGCCGATCAGCGGGATCCCAAGGCGACGGGCCTCGGCAACGGCGATGGCCTCGCGCTTCGTGTCGACGACGAACACGGCCGACGGCAGCGTGGTCATCTCGCGGATGCCGCCCAGGTTCCGCACGAGCTTGTCGCGCTCGGCGCGGAGCTTGAGGGCCTCCTTCTTCGGCAGCGAGGCCATGGTGCCGTCGGCCTCCATCTGCTCGAGCTCGTTCAGGCGTCCGATGCGCTTCTGGATGGTGGCGAAGTTGGTGAGCATGCCGCCCAGCCAGCGGAAGTTGACATACGGCATCCCGCAGCGGCGGGCATTCTCCGCGATCGTCTCTTGCGCTTGCTTCTTCGTACCGACGAACAACACCGTGCCGCCTCTGGCGGCGAGGTCGCGGACGAAGCGGTAGGTGACGTCAAGCTCGTTGAGCGTGCGCTTCAGGTCGATGATGTAGATGCCGTTGCGTTCCGTGAAGATGTACGGACGCATCTTGGGGTTCCACCGGCGGGTCTGGTGTCCGAAGTGGACGCCCGACTCGAGCAGTGCACGCATCGATACCTTGGTCATGCGTTCCTCCTAGCGGTTGTGTCCTCCGCCTGCTTCTGCTCGACGCGGGACCGCCACGGCGGCACCGTCCGCGTCGATCCGCAGGCGTGCGTGGTTAGAAGCCGGTATAGGGTAGCACGGGCCGGCGGGCAGCGGAAGGGCCTCGCTAGAACTCGCGGCCGCACATCGGGCAGATCACGTGCGCGTCGTACCAGCCGGGCCGATCGCCTTGCGGAAGGAGTTCGATGGCCAGCTCGACCTCGCACGCGGGACACCAGAAACGGCGCGGCAGTCGTGCGTCAGCAACGAAGCATTCCGCATCGGCCTGGCGGTCGCGGACGAGGAGCTTGTACGACTTCGTGTCGGCGCTGCGTCCGCCGAGGTTGTCAAGTGCAAGCCGGATCTTCGCGGCGACATCGGCAGGCTTCGCCTGGTTCTTGATGAGGTAGTCGACCGCGCCGAGCTCGATGGCCCGCTCGACCGAGGACTCCTCGCCCAGGTTCGTGAGGATGACGACCGGGATGCCTGACAGCCGCGGGTCGGCCTTCATGGTCTCGAGCACTTCGAGCCCTCCCATGCGCGGCATGATGAGATCGAGGAGCACGAGGTCCACGGGCACCGCGCGCATCTGCTGGATGGCCTCCAGGCCGTCTGAGGCCGTGTAGACGGTGTACCCCTCCTGAGCGAGGCGGTCGTGGTAGATCCGCCGTAGGAGCTCGGTGTCCTCGACAATCAGAACATGCTCGCCAGCCATGACCTCTCCTGCCTTTCAGACTGCAGGTGCCAGTCCTTGTGCGGCGCGGATGCGAGCCCGCAGGCGCAGCACCGCCTTCGTGTGGAGCTGGCTTACCCGTGACTCGGTGACGCCCAGGATAGCACCGATCTCTTTCAGCGTGAGACCTTCGTAGTAGTACAGGGTGATGACGGCGCGTTCCCGTTCGGGAAGGCGCTCGATGGCGTCGGCCAGGATCTGGCGCAGCTCCTTGTTCTCGTAGACTTCGACGGGGTCCTCGGCTCGGTGGTCCTTGATGGCGGATGCTCCTTGTGACCCGCGGTCGTCGCGATCGTCGCGTCCGGACCAGAGCTCCTCGAACGAGACGATCGACGTGTACGAGAGCCGTGCGAGCAGGTCGTCCAGCTCCTTGATGGAGATGCCGAGCTCGGCCGCGATCTCCGCGTCGGTCGGGACGCGCTTGAGGCGGTTCTCGAGCACCAGATACGCGTTCTCGATATCACGTGCCCGGGACCGTACGGACCGGGGAACCCAGTCCAGTGCGCGGAGCTCGTCGATGATGGCGCCTTTGATGCGCGCGATCGCGTAGGTCTCGAACTTGATGCCGCGTTCGGGTTGGAACTTGTCGATGGCATCGATCAGTCCGAACACGCCGTAGGAGATCAAATCGGCGGTCTCCACCGTCTGCGGCAGGTTCGAAGAGAGGCGGCCGGCGACGTACTTCACGAGGGGCGAGTAGTTCAAGATGAGCTTCTCTCGGGCCTCGGGATCGCCAGTCTCTTTGTATGCAGCCCAGCAGCGCTCGATGTCGCTCACGGGTTGCTGCTTCATCCAGGACGCCCCTCCTGAGTGCTGCGCGGATGTGCACGTTCGTGCACTTCCTGCAGCCGCCGTATGCTGACGTGAGTATAAATCTGGGTCGTGGACAGGGCAACGTGGCCGAGGAGCTCCTGGACGGTGCGCAGGTCGGCCCCTGACTCGAGCAGGTGCGTCGCGAACGCGTGCCTGATGGCGTGCGGCGTCATGCCGGCATCGGCGGCAAGCGCGGAGAGGTACCGGGCCAGCATGCGACGGATGCTGTTGGTCGAGTAGCGGTGTCCGCGGCGGCCGACGAAGAGAGCGTCTTCGTCCTTCCCGGCAAGGAGCTTCGGCCGCGCGTCACGAAGGTACGCCCGGAGGATCTGGACAGCAAGCCGGTGCAGGGGCACGATGCGCTCCTTGGAGCCCTTCCCGAACAGGCGTGCCTGTCCGGACGCAAGGTCGACATCGGCGACGTCAAGCGCGGAGATCTCCGCCACGCGCGCGCCGGTGGCGTACGCGAGCTCGAGAACGGCCCGGTCCCGCAGACCCAGCGGTGTCGAGACGTCCGGCAGCTCCAGCAGCCGCGCGATGAGGTCGACGGGAACCGCAGGCGGCAGGCGCTCAGGGAGCTGCACGGACGCCATGGCGGCCGCAGGGTCCCGGTCCGCGAGACCGTTCTCGACGGCAAACGCGTAGAACGACCGGAGCGAGGACTGCTTGCGGGCGATGGTCGTCTTGGCGTAGCGAGCGGCCGCGAGCTCGGCGAGGTACGCGCGCAGGTCTCGTCGCGTGGCCTGTGCGACATCAGTCCCTCGGCGCTCGCACCAGTCGAGGAACTGCACGAGGTCGGTCGCGTACGCGCGGACCGTCGCAGGCGACAGGTTCCTGACTGCGGATAGGTGCGTCAGGAACGCGTCGAGAAGCGCGCTGTCCGACGGTGTGCTCATGTGGCCGAGCCTTCAGACGCGGTCGAAGCCGCTGTGCGAAGCGCTGCGAGTCCTGGTGCGACGAGCGCTTCGTGCCGGTGCGCCCAGACCGCGATGGCCTGCCTGCCTCTTGCCGCAAAGGCGGCCTTGCGGGCCCGCTTGTCTTTGATGCGCTCTTCAAGTGGCGGCAGAAGTCCGAAGTTCACGTGCATCGGCTGGTAGGGCCGGGTGGCCGGGTCGGTCGCGTAGGCGATGAGCGAGCCGAGCGCGGTCTCGCGCGGGAGCGACGACGGCGGGGCGTCGTGCGTGAGCTCGCCGGCCAGGACGAGGGCCGCCCACAGACCGGTGGCAGCAGCTTCGAGGTACCCCTCCGTCCCCGTGATCTGCCCTGCGAGCCGTACGTCCCCGTGCATGCGGACGGCGAGCCGCTCGTCCAGCACCCGCGGGCTGTCGACGTAGGTGTTGCGGTGCATGACGCCGTACCGCAAGAACTCGGCCGACTCGAGCCCTGGAACCATTCGGAACACGCGGGCCTGCTCGTCGAAGGCAAGGTTCGTCTGGCAGCCGACGAGGTTGTACATCGTCCGTTCGCGGTTCTCCGGGCGCAGCTGCAGCACAGCCCATGGCCGGGTCCCGGTGCGCGGGTCCGTGAGGCCGACAGGCTTCAGCGGCCCGAAGCGCAAGGCGTCGCGGCCCGTTCGTGCGATCTCCTCGATCGGCTGGCAGGCAGAGAAGAGATCGTCGGGCTCGAAGTCTTTCCTCACGACCCGCCGTGCGGACGTGAGCGCGTCGATGAAGCGCTCGTAGGACTCCGCATCGAACGGGCAGTTGAGGTAGTCGCTCCCCTCGCCCTTACCGTAGCGGCTCTGGAAGAAGCACACGCTCATGTCCAGGCTGGTCGCGTCGACGATCGGTGCGGCCGCGTCGTAGAACGAGAGGTACCCCGCTCCGACGATCGACGCGAGGTCGGCGCTCAGCGCGTCTGACGTGAGCGGCCCGGTCGCGACGATCACCGGTCCCGTCCGTGGCACCTCAGCCAACTCGGCGTTGATGACGCGAACGAGCGGATGCGACGCGACGATCCTCGTCACCGCCGCAGCGAAACGTTCGCGGTCGACAGCGAGCGCAGCGCCCGCCGGGACCGCGTGAGCGCGTGCGACGGCCAGGATGACGCTTCCAAGCGTTGCGAGCTCCTCTTTGAGCATGCCGGGCGCGGTCGCAGGATCCGAGCTCTTGAAGGAGTTCGAGCACACGAGCTCCGCGAAGAGCCCGGTGTGGTGAGCAGGCGTCATGCGCGCCGGTCGCATCTCCACGAGCTCGACGTCGATGCCACGGACGGCGAGCTGCCACGCGGCCTCAGAGCCGGCAAGCCCAGCTCCTATGACGGTCACGGTCGGCATGAGGGGGCGCCCTTCCTGGCGTAGAGGTCCGTGCAGTCGTCACATTCTATCCCCTGCCCTCGGTAGGTGCGTAGCAGTACCGTCCGTCGATGGACCGCCGCACGGCTCCCGAAAGCTCGAGCCGTGCGAGCGCCATGGCTGCGTCGTGGACGCTTACTGCGAGCTCGGCAGCGATCTCCTCGATGGAGCGAGGACCGGCGGCGAGCATCCGCTCGATGGGCCCGGCGCTCGCCGTGAGTTCCGCGGAGACGTGCGAGCGAGCGCCAGGTTCGAGCAGACCGCAGCGTGCGAGCGCGAGCGCGAGGTCGTCGACGTCCGCGATGACGCCGGCCCCGTCGCGGATCAGGCGATTCGTGCCCCGCGACAGAGGTGAGAGGATCGACCCGGGAACGGCGAGGACCTCGGTGCCCGCCTGGAGGGCGTGGTCGGCCGTGCTGAAGGTGCCGCTCGGAAGCGACGCCTCCACCACGAGCAGCGCGGCCGCGAGACCAGCGATGATGCGGTTCCGCTCCGGAAACGTCCATCGTGCCGGCGGCGTGCCCCACGGAAGCTCGGACACGACCAGGTGGTCGCGCCGGACCGTCTCCAGCAAGCGGCGCGCGCTGGGCGGGTAGTCCAGGTCCGCGCCGCATCCGAGGACGGCCACCGTGCGTCCGCCGCTGTCGATGGCCGCCCGATGCGCTGATTGGTCGCAGCCGACGGCGGCACCCGAGATGACCGTCACCCCGTTCGTGGCCGCCCAGCCGGCGAGGATCATCGTGCAGTCACGTCCGTACGGCGTTTGGCGGCGCGAGCCGACCACGGCGAGTCCCGGTGCGAGCAGCGAGAGGTCGCCGACGCAGTACAGCGTCGCGGGCGGCCTCTCGACGCGGAGGAGCTGCTCAGGGTAGAGCGAGTCGCCCCGGCGGACCTCGTGGCGGACGCAGCGCATCACGAGTGCTCCTCCATCCGGTACGAGAGCGCTTCCAGGAGGTGGTCCTCTTCGACGCGGGCGGCCTGGTCCAGGTCGGCGATGGTGCGCGCCGTGCGCAGCACTCGCGTGATGCCACGACCGGAAAGCCGGTGGGTGCGCGCCGCCCGTTCGAGCAGGTCCGAGGTGCGCGTGTCCAAGCGGCACGCCGAGAGCAGGTCGGCGCCGCTAAGAGAGGAGGACAGCGCGCCGCGTGTGGAGAGGGCGTGCTCGCGAGCGGCGATGACACGCTCGCGCACTGCTGCTGTGGGCTCGCCAGGTTCGGCTGCGACGATCGAGCGCGGGTCGGGCCTGTCCACGCGCACCACGAGGTCCATGCGGTCCACGAGCGGCCCGCCGATGCGTGCACGATACCGCGCGATGGCCTGCTCGGTACACGAGCACTCGCGCTCGCGGTCTCCTGCGAAACCGCACGGGCACGGGTTCATGGACGCGATGACCGTGAACCGCGCGGGGAAGGTCAGCCGTCCCTCTGCGCGGACGAGCGTGACGCTGCCGTCTTCGAGCGGGCCTCGAAGGGACTGGAGCGCAGAAGGCGCGAACTGCGGCATCTCGTCGAGGAAGAGCACCCCGTTGTGCGCGAGGCTCATCTCCCCCGGGCGCGGCGGGCTGCCGCCTCCCGCGAGCCCCGCGACGGAGCACGAGTGGTGCGGAGCACGGAAGGGTCGGACGCCGTCGAGGACGCCCCGTTCGTCGAGGCCGCAGACCGAGTAGATGAGGGCGGTCTCGAGGCGCTCTTCTGGCGTCAAACGCGGAAGGATGCCAGGCATCCTCCTCGCGAGCATCGTCTTGCCGGAGCCGGGCGGACCGACCATGAGAAGGTTGTGCCCGCCCGCAGCGGAGATCTCCAGGGCCCTGCGAGCGAGCGGCTGTCCCGCCACGTCGGCCAGGTCCGGGACGCGCGGGGCACGGTCGGCGCGGCGCCGGACAGACGCCGGCGCGACACGCGAACCGGTCTTGAGCTCTTTGAGGTGGCTGACGGTGCGGCACGGAACGCTGCCGGCCGCCTGCGCAGCGTCGTCGATACCCGGAGGCCCGACGAGCGACATCTTTGCGCGCTTGGCCGCGAGCGCGAAGGCGAGGAGCCCATGGATGCAGCGCACCGATCCGTCCAGCCCGAGTTCGCCGACGACGAGGGAGCCTGCGACCGAGTCGCCGGGAAGCTGGCGCGTCGCGACCAGTATCGCGGCGGCGATGGGCAAATCGAACCCCGTGCCGTGCTTGCGAAGCAGCGCAGGCGCGAGATTCACGAGCACCCGGCAGTTCGGGAACTCGAAGCCCGCTTCGCGAAGAGCGCTCCGAACGCGGTCCCGCGACTCTTGCAGAGCGGCATCAGGCAGCCCGACGATCCCGAACGAGGGAAGTCCGTTGGAGACGTCGGCTTGAACCTCGACGGGCAGCGCTTCGACGCCGTGGACTGACGCGGTCATCACGGTGGCCTGCATCAGACCTCCGCGGAAAACGCGTCCTTGAGGTGCCGAAGCAAGGCACGGTCGTCCGAAAGCACGCGCAGCGTGACGACGTCGAACCGCACGCGCTGCGGCGTGAGGCCCGCGTGCGACGCGTACGTCCTGGCGATGCGCACTATGCGCTGCTGCTTCGCAGGCGTCACGGCCTCCTCAGGCGTGCCTGCCCGCGTGCTCCGCCGGGTCTTGACCTCGACGATGACGAGGTCGTCCCCGTCGAGGGCGACGATGTCCGCCTCCCCCGCCTGGCATCGCCAGTTCCGCTCGATCACGGTCATGCCGACGCGCTCCAGGAATGCTGCTGCGGCGTCCTCGCCGCGTGAGGCAAGCTCTCGCCTGTCCATCTCAACCACCTCCGCGTAGGAGCATGGCAGAGGGGCCTTACCGGCATCGAAGCGCAACCTTATCGTTCGGAGTTCAGCGCCGGCGGAGGCGAACGCATCGTGGTGCCGCTGCGCGCGCGAGGCCGCAGTCCCGGAGCCTGGCCTGGCGTGCGTCGGCTAGAACAATCGACGCTGCGAGCAGGGAGCGAACGACATGCGGTGGACTGGGCTTGGGCCGAGACGTTCGAGGGCGGCGAGGTGCTCCGCGGTCCCGTATCCCTTGTGCACCGCGAATCCGTACCCAGGGTGCGCCTGGTCGAGCTCCGCCATGAGGCTGTCGCGGGCGACCTTCGCCACCACGGACGCAGCAGCGACGGAAGCCAGGAGCGAGTCGCCTTTCACGAGGGCGTACGCTTCGATGCCGAGCTCCACCGGAAGTCCGTCGATGAGCGCCAGGTGCGGGTCGACGCTCAGTCCTGCGAGCGCACCGAGCATCGCCCGCCGCGTCGCTTCGGCGATGCCGACGGCGTCGATGACGGCCGGTTCGACGTGCGCGACCGAAACGGCGATGGCGACCTGCTGCACGGCTGCCGCGACGGTCGTGCGCCTGCTGGGCGTGAGCGTCTTGGAGTCTGCAAGCCCCTGTATCTCGACGTCGCGCGGCAGGATGACTGCTGCGGCCGTGACCGGTCCTGCGAGCGCGCCGCGTCCGACCTCGTCGATCCCTGCGATCAGGCGATCGGGCCGGACGCCGAACTGAGCGAAGGGATCGAGGAAGCCCGTCCGTGGCGCCTTCCGGGAGCTCGTGTCAGACGTGCGGGGCATCGTGCCTCCGGCCTGTCGGGGAACCACGCATACGCATGCCACCGCAGAGTATAGCCCGCAAAGGCAACGGCCGCCCGGCAAGCAGGCGGCCGTTCGTCAGGCAGCGGTCGTGGGCTACCGGCGCTCCTTGATGCGGGCTGCTTTGCCCACCTTGTCGCGCAGGTAGTAGAGCTTCGAGCGGCGCACCTTGCCGCGCGAGATGACCTCGAGCTTGACGATCTTGGGCGAGTGCACCGGGAACGTGCGCTCGACGCCGACCGCGAAGGAGATCTTGCGCACCGTGAAGGTCTCACGTGCGCCAGAGCCGTGACGGCGGATGACGACGCCCTGGAACGGCTGCACTCGCTCGCGGTTGCCCTCCACGACCTTGTAGCTCACCTTGACGGTGTCGCCCACGCCGAACTCGGGGATGTCATCACGCATCTGCTGCGCTTCGATCGCGCGGATCCTGTTCATGATCGTCCTTATCCTGAGTCACTCGTCCGTCCGGTTTCAAGACACGGCGACACAGTATAGACCAGCGGTTCTTCTCGGCGCAATGGGCGCGGATCCGGGCGGTCTCAGAGCGTCGCGAAGCGAGAGAGCGGCCAGATGCGCAAGATAGCCTTGCCGTGGATAAAGCTCATGGGCACGGGGCCGAACACGCGCGAGTCGCTGCTGTTGGGGCGGTTGTCGCCCATCACCCACACGTAGCCCTTCGGGATGGTGATGGGCAGCGGGACAGGACCGGGCTCGGTGGGCTTGCCGTGCGTGTACGGCTCGTTCAAGCGCACACCGTCGACGATGACGGCGCCGTTCTCGATGTCGACGGTCTGGCCCTCGACCGCGACGACGCGCTTGATGAGCGTCGGCACCTGGCCGGTAGGATCGTCGAGCACCACGATGTCGCCGGGCTTGGGCTTCTCGAACCGGTAGATGAACTTGTTCGCGAGCACGCGCTCCTGGATCTCGATGGTGGGGATCATCGAGCCGGTCGGGATGACGTACGGCTGGACGACATAGGTCCTGACGACCGTGGCGAGCGCGAACGCGACCGCCACCATGACGACGAGCTCGAAGAGCCAACGGCCGAACGACTGCGGCTCGGAGTGCTGATCCGAGGCGTCTGCCTCCGAGGCGCTCTCGACCGCTTCAGTCGGCTGGTTCACCGCGGCATCCGCGTCCGTCTCGGCGATGTCGGCCGGGTTCGTCTGGATCTCGTCAGTCACTGCAAGGTCCCTTCGCTTGGTCCGATCTCTCTTCTATGATGCGCTCCGCGAACGCGCGTTCCTCGTCGGTGAGGTCGGCCGACGCCAGCAGGTCCGGCCGCCGCAGCGCCGTGCGCCGGATCGCCTCCAGCCGCCGCCACTGCGCGATGCGTTTGTGGTCGCCCGACAACAGGATCGGCGGCACGTCACGGCCTTCGAAGGACGCCGGCCGCGTGTACTGAGGATACTCGAGGAGACCCCACGAGAACGACTCCTCCTCGGCGGACGCAGGGGACGCCAGCACCCCCGGCTGAAGCCGCGTGACGGCGTCCACGATCACCATCGCGGGGAGCTCGCCGCCGGTGAGCACGTAGTCGCCGATCGAGACCTCGAGGTCCACGATGTCGCGAACGCGGTCGTCCACCCCCTCGTAGCGGCCGCACACGATGAGCAGGCGCTCCTTGGCTGCGAGCTCTTCGACGAGCCGCTGGTCGAGCCGACGGCCCTGCGGGCAGGTGAGCACGACGAACGGCCTCCGAGGGTCGCGCGACGCTAACTCGCGCACGGCCCGGTAGATCGGCTCGGGCTTCATGACCATGCCCGGCCCGCCGCCGAAGGGGTAGTCGTCGGTCGTGCGGTGCTTGTCGTCCGTCCAGTCCCGCAGGTCGTGCACCGCGAACTCGACGGCGCCCTTGTCGCGGGCGATGCCGAGCATGGAGCCGCCGAGCACGGGCTCGAAGATCTCGGGGAATATGCTGACGATGTCGATGCGCATGCTAGTCCTCGTCGATCAGCCCAGGCAGCAGCCTCACGGACGCGACGCGACGCTCATGATCGACGTCGAGCACCACGTCGTCGATGACCGGAAGCAGGACCTCGCCGAGCGGGCCGTGGACCACCCAGACGTCGTTGGCGCCGGTGACGATGACGTCCACGACCGTCCCGAGCGGGCCTCGCTCAGCGTCGATGACCTCGAAGCCGTCCACCTCGTCCGGCGCGGGCTCCTCCGCAGCGGGAAGGTCGCTCGCGCGAGCGAGCAGCAGCGAACCCACCAACCGCTTCGCGGTCCCCACGTCGCTGGCTTCCTGGAACGCAAGCAGGCACCCGCCCGCGTCTGCGCTTCGCACGCGCGAGACGTGCAACGGTCTCGGTGCGCCCCGCGGGGGCACCGGCCAGAGCTCAGCGCCGTCGAGGGCCGAGGCGTCAAGGCCGCGCAGCAAAAGCGCGGCGTGCACCTCGCCGTCCAGACCGTGCGTCTTCACGACTCGCGCCACGGCTGTGAACGGCGAGGCGTCCATGACCTCAGTCCAGCACCTCCACCGTGGCGTCTGAGCCGGTGAGCGAGGCAGCGGCGCGCACGAGCGTGCGCATGGCCTTGATCACCCGCCCCTGGCGTCCGATGACCTTGCCCGTGTCTTCGGGATTCGTGGCGACCTCGTAGACGACGCCGCGCTCGGAGTCGCGCTTCTGGATGCGGACGTCCTCAGGACGATCGACGAGCGACGTGACGAGGTACGTGACGAGCCCGTCGATGTCGACCGTTTCGGGCATGCTCACTCGGCCTCTTCGGCGGCCTCGGCCTCAGCAGCAGGCTCGTCGGCAGCCTCCGCCGCCGGCTCCTCGACGGCTTCCGCAGCAGGCTCGTCGACGGCTTCCGCGGCAGGCTCGTCGGCAGCGGCCTTCTGGGCCTTCACCGATGCCTGCTCCGGCTTCGGTGCGTAGGTCTTCTCGCCGCGTGCGATAGCGATCAGCTTCGCAGCGGTCTCGGTCGGCTGGGCGCCCTTCATAAGCCACGCGTCGACCTTCTCGAGGTCGATCTCGACCGTGGAAGGCTTCGTCCGCGGGTTGTAGCGGCCGAGGATCTCGATGAAGCGGCCGTCACGGGGCGCGCGGGAATCGGCAGCGACCACGCGGTAGAACGGGGCCTTCTTTGCACCAGCACGAGCAAGACGGATCTTGACAGCCAACAGTTCACCTCCGTGTCAAGCGGCAACGCCGCTGTCTGTGGACAAGAGCAGCGACCAATGATACGACACGTCCACCACGCGGTCAAAGCACGAACACCCAAACCGAAAGTGCGTTCCGACCGGTCCGTGACGCTGCATCACGCAGCGCGCATCGGCCGCCCGCGCTTGACGAGCCGCCTCACCCAGGCAGGCCCCACGGGCCAGGCAGCCGGGGCGCGCGCTTCCCCTTCTTGCCCTGCGCCTGCATCGCGGCGATCCGCTTCATCAGGCGATGCGCCTCGTGGTACTGCTTGAGCACCTGGTTCACGTCGAACACGGTCACGCCGGCGCCGGCAGCGATGCGCTGGCGGCGGGAGCCGTTGATGATCTGCGGCTTGGCGCGCTCGGCCTTGGTCATCGCCGTGATGATGGCCTCCGTGCGCTTCAGGACGCCCTCGTCGACCTCGATGTCCTTAGGAAGCTTCGCCGCCCCAGGCAGCATCGACAGGACGTCTTTGAGCGGGCCCATCTTCTTGACGGAGCGCAGCTGGTCGAGGAAGTCGTCGAGCGTGAACTGGCCGGCCTTCAGCCGTTCTTCTGCCTTGCGCGCGGCCTCCTCGTCGAACGCCGCCTGGGCCTTGTCGATGAGGCCGACGACGTCGCCCATGCCGAGGATCCGCCGCGCCATCGCGTCCGGCCTGAACGGCTCGAGCGCGTCGAGGCGCTCTCCCGTGCTCGCGAAGACGATGGGCTTGCCGGTCACCGCCTTCACAGACAGCGCCGCGCCGCCTCGGGCGTCGCCGTCGAGCTTCGTGATGATGACACCGTCGAACGAGACGCGCTCAAGGAATGCAGACGCAGCGTTGACCGCGTCTTGACCGGTCATGGCGTCGACGACCATCAACACCGCATCCGGTGCCACGGCCCTCACGATGCGCGCGGCCTCGTCCATCATCTGTTCGTCGACGTGGAGCCGGCCTGCCGTGTCGATGATGACGACGTCGCGCAGACGGTCCTTCGCGACGCGGATCGACTCCTTCGCGATGTCCACCGGATCGGCGCCGTCGTGGCGGTGCACCGGCACCCCGATCTCGACGCCGAGCGTCTCGAGCTGGTCGGCCGCCGCAGGACGGTAGACGTCGCACGCGGCGAGCAACGGATGCCGGCCCTTCGACTTCAGGTGCAGCGCGAGTTTCGCGGCGGCGGTCGTCTTGCCCGAACCTTGCAGGCCGACAAGCACGATGATGTTCGGTACCCGGCCAGACAGCGCGAGCTCCGCGCGTGTTCCTCCGATGAGCGCGGTGAGCTCCTCTAGGACGATCTTCACAACCATCTGGCCCGGGGTGAGGCTCGTGAGCACGTCTGCGCCGACGGCACGTTCCCGAACGCGAGCCAAGAACTCCTTGACGACCTTGAAGTTGACGTCGGCTTCGAGCAGCGCGAGGCGCACCTCGCGAAGCGCGGCATCGACGTCCGCCTCCGTGAGTGCGCCGCGGTTCGTGAGGCGGCTGAAGATGGCGGTGAGCCGTTCTGTCAGGTTCTGGAACATGCGCGAACAGTCCTTCCGGTTCAGGCGGGGGCGCCGACGAGCGCCTGGGCGAACTCGCGCGCATCGAAGGCGTGCATGTCCTCGATGCTCTCCCCCACTCCGATACGGACGATCGGCACGCCGAGCTCGCGCGCGATCGCGACGACGATGCCGCCTTTGGCGGTGCCGTCGAGCTTCGTGAGCACGATGCCGTCCAGCCCGAGCGACGCGTGGAACTCGCGCGCTTGCTGCACGGCGTTCTGGCCTGTGGTCGCGTCCAGGACCAGCAGCGAGCGGACCGGGACGGTCGCGCGCTTGCGCACGACGCGGTCGACCTTCTTGAGCTCCTCCATGAGGTCCTTCGAGGTGTGGAGGCGACCGGCCGTGTCGACGATGACGAGGTCGGCGCCGGACTCGGCCCCGGCGGCAACGGCGTCGAAGGCGACCGATGCCGGGTCGGATCCGCGCTCGCGCTCGACGATACGGGCGCCGCTTCGCTCCGCCCAGATGCGGAGCTGCTCGATGGCCGCGGCCCGGTAGGTGTCGGCGGAGCCGATGACGACGCTATGCCCGGCGGCGCGCGCTTCTTCCGCGAGCTTCCCGGCCGTCGTCGTCTTGCCGCTTCCGTTCACGCCGACGAGCAAGACGACCGCCGGCAGGTCGTCGAGCGGGTCCGTCCCGGCAGGCGGGAACTCGCGCGCGATGAGCTCGACGAGCTCGGCGATAGCGTCGTTCGGCTCGCGGATCTTCTCTTTGCGGGCCGCGGCGCGCAGCTTCTCGACGAGCTCGGCAGACGCGAGCGCGCCGACGTCGGCGGCGATGAGCGCTTCTTCGACGCCTGCGAAGAACTCGTCGTCGAGCGCACGCGAACGCCCGATGGCGGACGAAAGCCGCAACTGCAGCGTCTCGCGGGTCCGGGAAAGTCCGCTCGAGAGCCGGTCGAACCACGCAGCGGTCATGCGGACACCTCCGCACGCGCGCCGCGCACGGCCTGCTCCAACTTCTGGCTGACGACCTTGCTCACGCCGTCTGCTTGCATCGAGACGCCGTACAGGACGTCTGCCATCTCCATCGTCCGGCGCTGGTGCGTGACGATGATGAACTGGGTGTGCGTGCGCATGCTGTCGATGAACGTGATGAACCGGCGAAGGTTCGAGTCGTCGAGCGCGACCTCGACCTCGTCCAAGATGTAGAACGGGCAGGGGCGCGTCCGGTACAGCGCGAACAGCAGTGCGAGCGCGGTCAGCGACTTCTCGCCGCCCGAGAGGAGCGACATCTTCTGGAGGCGCTTCCCTTTCGGTTGCGCTACGACCTCGACGCCGGTGTTCTCGGGATCGTCGGGATCGGTCAGCGAAAGCGACGCCGAGCCGCCGGGGAAAAGCACGGAGAACACGTCTTGGAAGTGCTTGTCCACAAGCTCGAAGGTCTCCAGGAAGCGGTCGCGCATCTTGCGGTCGATCGCAAAGACCACCTTCTGGAGGGCCTTGCGCGACGCCAAGAGGTCGTCGAGCTGGTTCGACAGGAACTCCCGCCTGCGCTTGAGGGCCTCGTACTCCTCGACGGCGACGGGGTTGACCGGGCCGAGGTCCGCCATGCGCTTACGGAGGCGGGCAGCGGCGTCTGCGGCGGCCGCGCGATCCGTCGGCGGCTCTGTCGTGAGCGCGACCTCGAGCGGGACGCCCATCTCTTCGACGATGCGCGAGGCAGCGGCCTTCACCTGCACCTCGAGCTGGGCCTTCTCGACCCGGACCTCTGCCGTGCGCTCTGAGAGCTCGTCGATCGCGGCCTGGGCGTCGCGCACCGCCTGCTGGGCCTCGTGGATGGTGGTCCTGAGCGACTCGGAGTCCGCTTGCTCGAAGCGTGCCCGGTCGCGCAAGCGCGCCGCCCAGTGCTCGGCACGTTCGAGCAGGAGCGTGTAGAGCTCGTGCAGGGGCTGGACGCGCTCGCGGAGGACCTCGAGCGCGGCCTCGGTCTGCCGTGACTGCTCGAGGAGGCGCTCCAGCTCCTCGAGCTCGGCGATGGTGGCGGAGTGCCGGCGTTTGAGGTGCACCTGGCGTTCGGAGACGGCGGCGATCTCGACCTGGCACTCAGACAGGCGTGTCGCGAGGTCCGATTCCTCGCGGAAGCGAGCGTCGCGCTCGTCCCGGCGCACCGCGGCGACGTCCTCGAGCTCCTCGATGCGTGCAAGTCCGCGCTCGATCGTCTCCTCGAGGTGGCGCTCGAGCGGACGGTCCTTGACGGTGCGCTCCTCGATCTGCCGGAGCCTCAGGTCGATGCGCGCACCTTCCGCGTCGATGTCGGCGATGTTCTGCTCGAGGCGGCCGATCTCCTCGCGGGCCGCTGTGGCGTCGGCCGTGAGCGTGGCGATGGCCTGGGTGAGCTCGAGCAGGTCCTGCTGGGCGGCAGAAAGCGCCTCTTCGGCCGTGACAAGGTCGGCCTCTGCCTCTCCCACCGCCGATTCCGCGGCCGCGACCTCGTCCGAGAGCTCGGCTATGCGCCGCTTGCGGCTCAAGACCTGCGCGTCCTGGCTCGCCTGCGGACCCGAGCAGACCTTGCCAGACGGCCAGACGATGATCCCGTCTTGCGTGGCGTAGCGGCACGCGGGGTGCGTGCGTGCAGCCGCGAGCGCCTCATCGGCGCTCTCTACCACGCGGATGTCGCCGAGGAGGGCCGCAAGCGCACCCCGGGCGCGCTCGTCGATGGTGCGGACGACGTCGATGAGCGGGACGCCGGGACCGTCCGGGCACGCGAGCGGCTCGACGTCGACGGGCACGAGCGAGTACTCCCCGATACCGTCGTGTGAGAGGCGCGCCACCAGAGAGCCGACCACGTCCCGGGAGCTCAGCGCCACCGCGAACATGTCGCTCGCGAGCGCGTGCTCCACGAGGCGCTCGAACTCCTCGGGGACGCTGATGAGGTCGGCGAGCGGTCCGAGGACCTCGGGCGTGCGGTGCTGCTCTTGCAGCAGCCACGCGAGGCCAGGAGACGCCGAGGTGAACGCGCGGTCGATCTCTTCGAGCGCCTTGAGCTCGGCGCGGACGTCGGACAGCCTCGCACGGCGAGCCTCGAGCTCTGCGCGCCTAGACTCCACGAGCCGCACCCGCTTGTCGACGTCGGACTCGGCGAGCACCGCCTCTTTGCGCGTGCGCTCCAACCGGGCCGCAAGCGCGTCGACCCGCTCGCGGCGGGCAGAGAGCGTCTGGGCGAGCGCCGAGCGCTGCTCTTTGAGGGCTGCGATGCGCTCCACGAGCATGTCGCGCTCGAGGGTGTACGCAGAGAGCGCTTGCTGGAGCTTCGCGAGCTCCGCACGCGCGTCGTCGACCTCCTTGCGGAGCCGGCGCTGCTCACCCAAGGCCGCAGACAGCGAGTCTTCCGCTGCGAGGCGCTCCTTCTTGGCGGCCTCGGCCTGCTTGCGGAGCTCGTTCAGCTGCGCGTACAAGGCCGCGAGGCGGGCATCGGTGACCGCGCGTTCCTCGGCGATCTGCTCGAGCTCTGCGGAGCGCGTCTTGAGCCGCGACTCGCTCACGTGGATCTTCTGGCGCAGCTCGGAGAGGCGCTCGACGAGGTTCTTGCCCTTCTCTTCGAGGAGGAGAAGCCCCGAGTTCAGCCGCTCGAGCACGGACTGCAGGCGTCGGCGCTGCTCGGACAGGTCGCCGACGAACAGACCTTTCTCCTCGAGGAGCGACTGGAACTTCTGCAGTTCGCGCTCCTTCTCGGCCAATCGGTACCGGGCAAGCTCGACTTCCGCGTCGTGCTCCCGCTCGCGCTTCTCCGCGGCGTCCCACTGCTGCTGGAGCTCTTTGAGCTCACCGACAGCGAGCGCGATCTCGATCTCGCGAAGCTTCTCGACGAGCTCGCGGTGCTCCGCCGCCTTCGACGCCTGCCGTTCGAGCGGCCTGAGCTGGCGGTCGATCTCCGCCAAGACGTCACGGATGCGGTCGACGTGGACGTCCATCGATACGAGCCTGCGCAAGGCGCGCTCTTTCCGTCGCTTGTGCTTGAGGACCCCGGCGGCTTCTTCGATGAGCGCGCGCCGGTCTTCCGGCTTGGAGTTCAGGACCTCGTCGAGACGGCCCTGGCTGATGATCGAGGGGGTGTCTTTCCCAAGGCCCGTGTCGTGCAAAAGCTCCTGGATGTCCATGAGCCGCACGGGCGACTGGTTGAGGAGGTACTCGCTCTCGCCGCTGCGGAACATCCGGCGCGTGATCGTGATCTCGCTGAACTCGAGCGGCAGCGTGCCGTCGCTGTTGTCGAGCACGAGGTCGACCTCGGCCACTCCCACCGGCTGACGCGCGGAGGAACCGGCGAAGATGACGTCTTCCATCGCGTTGCCGCGAAGCGATTTGGCGGACTGCTCGCCGAGGGCCCAGAGCACGGCGTCGGAGATGTTCGACTTCCCTGAGCCGTTGGGGCCGACGATGACGGCGACGCCAGGCTCGAGCGCCAGGCGTGTTCGGTCAGCGAACGACTTGAACCCTTTGAGCGTGATCGACTTGAGGTACAACGGACGCCTTCCGGTCCTCGCCGGCGACCCAGCGCCGGTCGGTTGCGCCAGGTAATGCTATCACAGCGCGAGACCTCAGCGGGGGTCTTCGGACCGTTCGAGCGCCTCGATGGCGCGTGACGCCGCGGCCTTCTCGGCCGCACGCTTGGAGGGGCCCTCGCCACGGCCGATGGCGCGGTCTCCCACGCTGACGTCCACGACGAAGCGCGGCGCGTGGGGCGGCCCGGACGACTCGACGACGTGGTAGCGAGGCAGGCCGAGGCCGCGGGCCTGGGTCATCTCCTGGAGTGCGGACTTCGGGTCTGCAGGAGGCGCTTCTTCGACAGACGCGATGTCGCCGAGCAGCCGCTCGACGACGACGCGCGCGGCGCGCAGGCCGCCGTCGAGGTAGACCGCGCCGATGACGGCCTCGACCACGTTCTCCAAGATGGAGTCCTTCACGCGGCCGGATCCTTGCTCGCCGTGCCCGAGCGCGATCGCGTGCTCAAGCCCTGCCTGGCGCGCAGCGGCGGCGAGACGCGTGCCGGACACTGCAGCGATCTTGCGGCGCGTGAGCTGACCTTCGGGTGCGTCAGGGAAAGTCTGGAACAGGTGCTCTGCCACGACGAGCCCCAGCACGGCATCGCCTAAGAACTCGAGGCGCTCGTAGTCGGAGGCAGACGGGTTCTCCGCGGCGTACGAGGGATGCGTGAGCGCGGCAGCCAAGAGCGCCGGCTCGGCGAACGAATGGCCGACCGTGCGCTGGACGTCGTCGAGGATGTCGCGAGGGACGCTCACGGCCGTGCGAACAGCAGGCACGCGTTGTGGCCACCGAAGCCGAAGGAGTTCGACAGCGCCGCATCGACGCGCATCTCTCGCGCCACGTTCGGGACGTAGTCGAGGTCGCACTCGGGGTCGGGCTGGTCGTAGTTGATGGTGGGCGGTACGACGCCGCGCCTGATGGCCTGGACGCACACGACGGCCTCAAGGGCCCCGGCGCCGCCCAGGAGGTGGCCCGTCATCGACTTCGTGGAGGAGACGGGCGGGGCATCAGCGCCGAACACGGCCTTGATGGCGCTCGTCTCGGCGATGTCGCCGAGCGGCGTGGACGTGCCGTGTGCGTTGATGTACGAGACGTCGCGTGGCGCCATCTGCGCCTGCGCGAGCGCTTCGGCCATCGCGCGCTTGGCGCCGCTCCCATCAGGCGCAGGCGCCGTCATGTGGTACGCGTCAGCGGTGGCGCCGTACCCGACGAGCTCGGCGAGTATGTCTGCGCCCCGTGCGACGGCCGAGTCCCACTCCTCGAGCACGAGGATGCCGCCGCCCTCACCCATGACGAAACCGTCACGGCCCGCGTCGAACGGACGCGACGCGCCGGCCGGGTCCTCGTTGCGGGTCGAGAGGGCGCGTGCTGCGCAGAAGCCGGCGAGCCCGAGCGGTGTCACACCGCAGTCGAAGCCGCCGCAGATCACCGCATCGGCGGCTCCTCGGCGGATCGCCTCGGCGGCCTCTCCGATGGCGTGGTTCCCGGTCGCACACGCGGATACCGGCGCGTAGTTGATGCCCTTCGCGCCGTGGCGGATAGAGATGTGGCCGGCCGCAAGGTCGACGATCATCATCGGCACGAGGAACGGGGTCACGCGCGATGGCCCGCGCTCGAGCAACACCGAGTGTTGCTCCTCGAGGGACTGCAGGCCGCCGACCCCGGATCCCACGATCACGCCGACGCGCTCACCGTTGTTTTCGTCGATTACCAGGCCGGACTGAGCGATGGCCTCGTCGGCCGCTGCGATCGCGAACTGCTGGAACCGCGACAGGCGGCGCGCCTCTTTCGGCTCGAGCCACGGCGAGGGGTCCCAGTCGTCGAGCGTCGCGGCGAACCGCGTGGTGTACGCCGAGGCGTCGAAGTGGGTGATGTGGTGGACGCCCGACTCGCCAGCGACGAGCCGGTCGTAGATGGCGTCGGCGCCGACGCCGAGCGCGCAGACCGCGCCGATCCCAGTGACGGCCACCCTGCGTGTCATTCGCGGCTCCTTCTCATTCGGCCGGGCTCTCGGCAAGCGTCGCCTCGCGCCACTCGTCGATGAGGCGAGCGATGAGCTCTTTCACGGTCGGGACGTCGTGGACGCGGGCGGCCGATGAACCCGCGAACACGAGGCCGTTCACCACGTCCCCCTGCTGCGCCTTCACCAGTTTGTCCATGATGCAGTAGTCGCGGTGGCACTCCTTCAGGCACGCGACGCAGCGCTCGATGCGCGGCACCTCGCCCCGCTCCAGGTTCTGCACGAAGGGGTTGCGGATCGCCCTGCCGGGCAGCCCGACGGGGCTCTTGACGATCACGATGTCAGAAGCGGTCGCGTTGACGTACATCTGCTTGAATGCTTCTGAAGCAGACGACTCGACCGTCGCGGCGAAGCGGCTGCCCATCTGCACGCCCGCCGCGCCAGCGTCCAAGACCCGCTTGATGTCTGCGCCGGTGACCACGCCGCCCGCCCCGATCACCGGGACGTCGACCGCCTCGAGGATCTCGGGGAGCAGGTCGAGTATGTACCGGTCCGTCCCGAGGTGACCGCCTGCCTCGTAGCCTTCGACGATGACGGCGGAGGCGCCGAACCGCTCGGCGAGCTTCGCGACTCGCGCGCTGCCGACGATCGGCACGATCTCCACGCCCGCGTCGTGGCACCACCCGAAGACGTCGCGCGAGAATCCTGCGCCTGCGATGACGATGTCGATGCCCTCGGCGATGGCGGTCTGGACGAGCTCCTTGAACTGCCGGACGGCGACCATGACGTTGACGGCAAGAACGCCGTCCGTCTCGGCCCTGGCGCGACGCACCTCCTGGGCGAGCTCCTCAGGGGTGAGTCCCGAGCCGGCGATGACCCCGATGCCGCCCTCGCGCGCCACCGCCGCAGCCAGCGGAGCGAGCGAGATGCGCACGGCCATGCCGCCTTGCACGATGGGAAGGCGAGCGGTTCTAGCTCCGATTGTGAGATGCGGCAGTTCCACGGGGCTCCTCGTACGATGCGCCCGCCCCGCCCGATCGCGTGACCGGGCGGGGCGGATGACAGCTAGGCGTTCGCGGCGATGTAGTCGACCGCGTCGCCGACGGTCTTGATGTTCTCCGCCTCCTCGTCGGGGATGGAGATGCCGAATTGCTCTTCGAGAGCCATGACGAGCTCGACGATGTCGAGCGAATCGGCTCCCAGGTCATCGACGAACGACGCTTCGAGCGTCACCTCGTCCTCGTTCACGTTCAGCTGATCGACGATGACGTCTTTGACCTTCAGGAAGATCTCCTCGTTGTCCACCAGTCCACCTCCTCTCCCCTGCCTTCGCGAATGATACCGGAGGAATCAGACGAAGGTCATCCCGCCGTCGACGGCGATGACCTGTCCCGTGATGTACTTCGCTGCGTCGGACGCCAGGAACGCCACGGCATCGGCGATATCTTCGGGCTCGCCGAACCGCTTGAGCGCGATCGAGGAAAGGGCCGCTTCTTTGACGCTCTCAGGCAGATCGGCCGTCATGTCAGTGGTGATGAATCCTGGCGCGACGGCGTTGACCCGCACGTTGCGCGGCGCGAGCTCCCGAGCGAGCGAGCGGGCAAGTCCGAGCAGGCCGGCCTTGGCAGCAGCGTAGTTCGCCTGGCCTGCGTTGCCCACCAGCCCGACGACGGAGGAGATCATGACGATCGAGCCAGAGCGCTGCCGCATCATGACCTTCGCGGCGGCCCGCGAGACGTAGAACGCGCCTGAGAGGTTGGTCCCGATGACAGCGGCCCAGTCCTCGTCAGACATCCTCACGGCGAGGCCATCGCGGGTGATGCCGGCGTTGTTGACGACGACGTCCAGACGGCCGTAGCGGTCGGCGACCTCCGCGACCATTCGCTCAGCGGCTGCCGGATCGGACACGTCGGCCACGAACACGCCGTGCGGAGCGCTGCTGCCTTCCGACGCGAGGCGTTCGATGACCGCCTGCGCGCCAGAAGCGTCGCCTCTCACGTTGAAGGCGACCGTTGCCCCCAGAGAACCCAGCCGATGCGCGATGGAAGCGCCGATGCCGCGGTTGGCTCCCGTGACGAGCGCCACCTGTCCTTCGAGCGAGATCATGAGAGGACCTCCTCTACTGCTCGAGCAACGCCTTCGGTCTCGGCCGCGAGGGCGTGGACGCCGTCGATGCGGCGCGCAAGCCCCGTGAGGACGGCGCCCGGTCCTGCCTCGACGAAGACCTCGGCGCCGAGGTCACGCAAGGCGAGCATCGTCTCGGTCCAGCGCACAGGGCGTGCGATCTGCGCGGCGAGGCGCTCGCGGATGGCTGCTGCATCGCGCGCAGGCTCGGGAACGGCGTTTTGGACCACCGGGTAGGCCGCATCGCGGAACGGAACGTCGCGGAGCACCTGAGCGAACGCGTCAGCCGCCTGCTGCATGAGCGGCGAGTGGAAGGCGCCTGACACGGCAAGCGGGACGATCCGGCGAGCGCCTGCGGCCGAGAGCTCGCGCACGGCGTCGTCGATGCCGGCGCGGGTACCGGAGATGACGACCTGTCCGGGGGCGTTGTCGTTGGCCACCCACACGCCGGGGATTCCGTCCACGGCGGCCCGGACGACGTCCCCCTCGAGCCCGAGGACGGCAGCCATCGCGCCGGGTCTCTCGGCCGCTGCGTCGGCCATGAGCCGGCTTCGCAGCACGACGAGCTCGAGCCCTGCTTCGACCGAGAAGCACCCAGCGACCGCGAGGGCCGCGAGCTCGCCGAGGCTGTGACCTGCGAGTGCGAGCGGCTCCAGGCCCTCCGAGAGCAAGGTGACGCCCCACGCCCAGTCAGCGAGGTAAAGCAGCGGCTGCGCGACGCGAGTGTCGGCCAACGCTGCCTCATCAGTTCCCGAGGCGAGTTCCTGCAGCGGCAGGTCTGCGAGCGCTTCTGCCGCATCGAGGAGACGATCGAGGTCGGCGACGTCCGGCAGGCGCTCGAGCATCCCGAGCCGCTGCGATCCCTGTCCAGGGAAGACGATGGCGCAGGTCCGTGGCATCACGCCTCCGGCAGTCGCCCGAGCGCGCGCATGACCTCTTCGGCCTGCGCGACCATCTCGGCCACGATCTCGGCGGCAGGCTGGATGCGCTTGACCATCGCGGCTGCCTGCCCCGCCATGACGCTGCCCATCGCGACGTCGCCCTGGCGCATCGCGAGCGCAAGCTTGCCGGTCCCGAGCGCTTCGAGCTCCTCTGGCTTGTTCTCGCGGTCGAGCTCTTCGAGCATGCGGGACAGCTTGTTCTTCAGCACCCGGACGGGATGGCCGGTAGACCTGCCGGTCACGACGGTGTCCCGATCTTTGGCGCGGAGGACCATCTCTTTCACCGCGGGATGGATCGTGCACTCGGTCGCGCACATGAAGCGGGTGCCGACTTGGACGGCCTCCGCGCCGAGAGCGAACGCGGCGGCCATGCCACGACCGTCTGCGATGCCGCCGGCTGCGATGACAGGCACGCTCACGGCGTCCACGAGCTGAGGCACGAGCACCATCGTGGTGAGTTCGCCGATGTGCCCGCCCGCCTCCATGCCCTCGCCGATGATGGCGTCAGCTCCGGCCGCCTCAAGACGCTTCGCGAGCGCCACGCTGGGTGCGATCGCGAGGACCTTGATGCCGCGGTCGTGCAGGTCGTCGATGTACTTCGCGGGGTTACCGGCACCGGTCGTCACCGCGGGAACGCCCTCTTCCAGGACCATCGCTACGATGTCGTCGATGTGCGGGGTGAGGAGCATGAGGTTCACGCCGAATGGCTTGTCGGTGAGCTTCTTGGCCGTGCGGATCTGCTCGCGCAGAAGGTCGGTCGGCATGTGACCGGCGCCGATGATACCGATGCCGCCTGCGTTGCTCACGGCCGCCGCGAGCTCGGCGGTCGAGGTCCACGCCATGCCGCCTTGGATGATGGGATGGTCGATGCCGAGAAGCTTCGTCACCCGGGTGCGTAGCGCCATCTAGCGAGCCTCCTTCGTCCACCTGAGAAGCGCAGAGCCCCACGTCAGCCCAGCGCCGAACCCCACGAGGCCCACGATGGAGCCAGGACGCAGGTTCCGGCCAGTATACAGGGCATCCAACGCGAGCGGTATGGACGCGGCCGACGTGTTGCCGGTTTTCGCGATGTTCGAGAACACGCGGTCGTGCGCAAGACCGAGCCGGTCAGCGATGGTATCGAGGATGCGCTGGTTGGCCTGGTGCGGCACGAGCCAGTCGAGGTCGCCGATAGACAGCCCAGAAAGCGCGAGCGCGCGGCGGACGGAGCCGGGGATCACGCGCACCGCGAACTTGAAGACCTCTTGCCCGTCCATCTTGATGAACTGCAGGCGGCTCGCAACGACCTCCTCTGACGCTGGCATCGCGGAGCCGCACCCGGGGATCTCGAGCACGTCTGCGCGCGTGCCGTCGGCGCCGAGGTCGATCCCCAAGACGCCCGGCTCGTCGCCCGCTTCGACCACCACGGCCCCCGCCCCATCGCCGAACAGGACACAGGTCGCGCGATCGGTGAAGTCCACATGGCGCGTGAGCGCATCAGCGCCGACGACGAGCACCCGCTTCGCGCGGCCTGACTCGATGGCGGTGGTGGCCGTGTGCAGCGCGTACACGAAGCTCGTGCAAGCGGCCATCGCGTCGAGCGCAGGGCACGAAGCGCCGATCTTGGCGGCCAGGAGGCACGCAGTGGAGGGGAAGATCTTGTCTGGGCTCGAGGTGCCGACGACGATGAGGTCGAGGTCGGCTGGCGAGAGCGACGCGTCCGCGAGCGCGCGGCGCGCGGCCTCGGCGCCCAAGTCCGAGGTGGCTTCAGCTGGGTGCGCGAGGCGGCGCTCACGGATGCCCGTCCGGGTGACGATCCACTCGTCGGTAGTCTCGACCATCGTCTCGAGGTCCTGGTTCGTGAGCACCGTCTCGGGGAGGTACGAACCGATGCCGGTGATGCGTGCGTGGGTCATGCGCGTCCTTCGTCCGGGGGTGGTGCGACAGTCTACCCGTTCACCAGGCGGTCACGCGAGCCCTGACGCGGCGATGTCGCGCGCGATCTCGTCCACGAGCCCGGAGCGCGCGGCGCGCGCAGACGCTGCGATTCCCGCCGCGATGGCCTCAGGGCCAGAAGACCCGTGGCCGATGAGGCACGGCCGGCTGATGCCGAGAAGCGGCGCGCCTCCGTACGCGTCGGGGTCGAGCCGGCGTTTCATGTCGCCGAGCGCTCCCTTGAGCACTGCGGCAGCGGCGGTTCGGAGCGGCGAGGACGTCATCGCCGCTTTGATCTCAGCGAACAGGACGGCGGAGAGCCCTTCCATGACCTTCAGCGTGACGTTGCCGGTGAAGCCGTCTGTGACGACCACGTCCACCGACCCCTTCGGGACGTCGCGCCCTTCCACGTTGCCGACGAAGCCGGGGACGTGCTCGGCCAGCATCGCGTGCGCCGCCTGAGCGAGCGCCGACCCCTTCGTCGGCTCCTCCCCGATGTTGAGCAGTCCAACGGTGGGCGCGGTTGCACCGAGCATCGCGCGCGCGTACGCGGCCCCCATGAGCCCGAACTGCACGAGGTGCTCCGGCTTGCAGTCCGCGTTAGCACCGATGTCGAGCAGCACCACGGGTCGCGAAGGTGTCGGGATCACGGCTGCGATGGCCGGACGCGACACGCCCGGCGCCCTCCCGATGACGAGCGTGGCGGCGGCCATGCACGCGCCCGTGCTTCCGGCGGAGAAGAACGCGTCCGCGGCGCCGTCGCGCACGAGGCGGCACCCCACGACGATCGACGAGTCCGGCTTCTGCCGGACGGCCTTCGCGGGATGCTCGTCCATGGCGATGGTCTGCGAAGCGACCATGGGCGTGACGCGGTCGTGCTCGTTCGCGAAGGGGATGACGACCTCCTCCGGCCCCACGAGAGCGACCGCGATCGCTGGATCGTCCGCCAACGCTGCCACGACGCCCGGCAACACGACGTCAGGCGCCCGATCGCCTCCCATGGCGTCGACAGCGATCGTGAGGGAGGTGGTTCCCATGCCGTCCCTTCCAGTCAGTCCTGTGGGATGCCGCATGCGGCGAGCATCCGGTCGACGTCGACCGATGCGATGAAGATGCGGTGCATTGTATCAACCTTCGCAGCGTCATGCAGGCGGGTGTGGCCGAACAGCCCCTCGAGACGCTCGACGGCGGTCAGCGTGTCGTGCTCGACCATCACCATCGGCACGCCGAGCTCCTCTGCACGCGACATGACGATGGACGACGGCGGCATGTTGCCGGTGAGCACGATGCAGCGGGTGCTCGTCTCGAGCGCAGCGAGTTGCACGTCGGAGCGGTCACCGCCGGTGACGACGGCCTTGTTCGCCTTGCGCCGGAAGAACCGCAGCGCCTTCTCCTGTCCCATCGCTCCCACCATGAAGGTTTCGACGGGAAGGTCGAGGGAGTCGTGGGCCGTGAGAACCGTGCCGCCGAGCTCGTCAGCTATCTCCTGCACGGTGACCGACGACAAGAGCGGGTCGAACGGGACAGCGCCGAATACCGGCACGCCGACTGACGAGAGGAACGGCGTCGTCCTGCGCGCGATGAAGTCGGCGGTGTGCTCTAGGACCGCGTTGAAGATGACGCCAGCAAGCCTGTCGCCGAGCCTGCTCCGCTCGCAGACGATGGCGTCCGGCAAGTCCGCCATGCCGCTCGGGCGGTCGATCAGGACCACTTTGGCCTCGAGCATTTCGGCCACCTCGGGCGCAGACACGCCGATCGAGCTGCCTTGCGAGAGGTCCCATGGGGCCTCGACGACGAGAACGTCGTGACCGCTGCCGCAGACCTGCGCTGCCCGCACGACGGTCGGCTTTACGTCGTCGAGGCGATGCGCCAAGACGTCCTCGACGAGCGCCTGGGTCCTCACGACCGGGCAGACGGCCTCGATGGGGGCGGGCGACGGCAGCGTGGAGTTGATGTACGCGGCGTCCTTGTCGGTGAGGACGCCGCCCACTTCTACGGGCATGGTGCCGTACGGCTTGAAGTACCCGACGCGCACACCACGGGCGACGAGCTCCCGGATGAGCGACAACGCGACGCCGCTCTTGCCCGAGTAGGCCGCTGTCGAAGCGATGATGATGGGGCGCATGGTCTCACTCTCCGATCCCGATACGGACATCTGCGGCGACCGCTCCCTCGCCTTTGGGCAAGACGATGAGCGGATTGATGTCGAGCTCCGCGATCTCCGGGAAATCGCGTGCCAGCGCGGCGACGCGCACGATGGTGTCAGCGATCGCTTCGACGTCTGCGGGTGCCTGGCCCCGCGCGCCTTTCAGAAGCGGATACGCGTGGATCTCGGCGATCATCTCGGCAGCGTCGCGATGGCTTACCGGACAGAGGCGGAACGAGACGTCATGCAGCACCTCGACGTAGATCCCGCCGAGGCCGAACATGAGCACGTGACCGAAAGTGGGATCGCGCGTGAGTCCGACGATGGTCTCGGCGCCCTTCGGGATCTGCTGCTGGACGGTCACGCCCCAGATGCGGGCTTCTGGCATGCGCGTCCGTGCGCTCAGAAGCACGCGCTCGTACGCCGCGCGAAGACCGTCAGACCCGGTGACGCCGGTGATGATGCCGCCGATGTCGGACTTGTGAAGGATGTCCGGGCTTGCGATCTTCACCACCACGGGGTACCCGACCTTCTCAGCAAGGGCGATCGCTTCGTCCAAGTCGCGCGCGACGCCGCCTTGCGGGACCCGGATACCGTAGGCGTCGGCGATCCGCGTCGCTGAGATCTCCGTGATGAACCGGCGCTGAGCGGCTCGAGCGTGGTCCATCGCAGCGCGGACGACGTCACGGTCGCCCTCGACGGGCGGCGCATCGGCAGGGGCGGAAGTCTCAGCGTCCAGGCGGGTCATCATCGCGCGCAGGGCCTGCACCGCCCGCTCGGGGTACGGGTAGTTGGGCACGCCGCGCTCGCGGAGGGCGCGGATGCCCTGAGCGACGCGCTCGCCGCCCATGAACGACGCGAGGGTGCACAAACCCCGCTTCGAGGCGACGTCGGCGACAGCAGAAGCGACGCCCTCGGCGTCTGTCATGGCTTGCGGGGTGAGGACGGCGAGGACGGCACCGACGCTCGCGTCGTCGGCCACTGCGTCGAGGGTCGTCGCGTACCGTTCCGGCGGCGCGTCTCCGAGGACGTCGACCGGGTTGTACACGCTTGCTGCAGCTGGAAGCGCAGCGCGCAGGCGGCGGGTCGTCGTGTCCTCCAGCGTCGCCAGTCCAAGCCCGATGCGTTCGGCCGCGTCCGTAGCGAGGATCGCTGGGCCTCCTGCGTTGGTGACGATGCACACGGTGCGCGCCCGCGGCAACGGTTGCGTCGCGAACGCCGCTGCAAGGTCGAACAGCTCTTCGGCGCTGTGGACCTGGATGGCGCCTGCTTTGCGGAGCGCGGCCTCGTACACGTGCTTGGATCCGGCAAGGCTGCCGGTGTGGGACGAGACCGCCCGGGCGCCCGCATCGGACAGGCCGGACTTCAGGACGACCAGGGGCTTGGCGCGCGTGACCGCTCGGGCGGCATCCACGAACCGGCTGCCGTCGCGCACGGCCTCGATGTACGCGACGACCACGGCGACGGACGGGTCGTCGGCCCACGCGAAGAAGAGGTCCGCCTCGTCGACGTCCGCCTTGTTGCCGAGCGAGACGAAGTGAGAGAGACCGAGGCCTTGGCATGCGGCCTGGTCCAGGAGCGCAGTGCCGAGAGCGCCGGACTGCGAGACGAACGCGACGTTGCCCGCTGGCGGCATCGTCGGAGCGAACGACGCGTTCAGTCGCGAGCCGGGGACGATGACGCCGAGGCAGTTCGGGCCTATCAGGCGGATGCCGACGTCGCGCGCTGCTGCCGACACCGAGCGCTCCAGCGCTGCGCCCTCAGGACCGGCCTCCTTGAACCCGGCGGAAATGACGATAACAGCGGGGACTCCCATCTCCCCGCATCGTCGTACCAGTGGCTCGACGGCCGCTGCCGGCACGACGATGACCGCAAGATCCGGCGTCTCGGGCAGCGAATCGACTGATGGGAAACACGGAAGGTCGGCGATGGTGTCGGCCTTCGGGTTCACCGGGTAGAGCGCGCCTGGAAAACCGCCGGCGATGAGGTTGTCCAGCACTGTGCGTCCGACGGCACGAGGGTCGCGGGACGCTCCGATCACTGCTACCGAGCGCGGTGCGAAGACCGGTTCGAGCACGTGTGCTGCACCCCCGGAAGCAGGACGGCGCCGAAACGGCGCCGTCGTCCTACTCGGTCTCCACGATCTCCTTGCCGTCGTAGTACCCGCACTCAGGGCACACGCGGTGCGGCAGCTTGGGCTGGTGGCACTGCGGGCACAGCGAGCGTGCGGGGGCTTCGATTGTGTGGGAGGAGCGCCGGTGGTTGGTGGCCGAGCGGCCCTTCTTCCTCTTCGGGACTGGCATCGTCGTGCTCCCTTCTATCGCCACGAGGGCATTCGTCCGGAAAGATCGGTTCAAGGCGCGACGCCGAATGATAGCACAGCGGCGTCGCGGCGTCGCAACCTCAATCGTCCTCGGTGTCGAAGATGTCCTTCAACGCGGCGAAGGGCGAATCGGCGGGCGCGTCGTCGCACGTGCACGCCTCTGGTGGCTGTCCGCAGCGTGGGCAGGGAGCGCTGCAGCCGGAGGCGTGGACCGGCGCGAACGGGAACTCGACGATGAGCGCAGAGCGGACGGCAGGCAGCACATCGACCGTGGTGCCCTCGATGAACTCGTACTCTTGCTCCTCGGGAAGCTCGTCCTCTGTGCCGTGCGGCACGTAGAACCCCTCGATGGTGCCGTGGACCGGAAGGTCGAGATCGCCAAGGCAACGGACGCACGTCGTGCGCACGGTGGCATCCACGCTCCCCTCAGCAAGGACCGCGGTGCCCACGAACGTGAGCGTGACGTCGACGTGGACAGGGCCCTCAGGCACGAACTCGCTCGGACCGACGTCGATCGCGTCGAACGGGACGTCCAGCTCCTTGCGGACGCTCTCCGAAGTCGCGTGCAAGATGTCGGTCACATCGAGCAGGATCCCCGTCGGAACGGGATCAGCCACGCTGCCCGACCTTTCCCTGCAACCGGTCGCGGCCGCGCTGCACGGCCGTCAAGAGCTTGCCGAGGTTCACTTCGAGGTTGGCGAGCATCTCGTCGGCGTAGTCCTCGGCGCCGAGCCGGATCTCACGCTCCTTGGCCCGCGCATTGTCGAGGATCTCGGCCGCCTGCTGCTCTGCCAGCTTCACGATCTCCTGCTCGCTCGCGATGGCCGCAGCACGCTCGCGTGCTTCCTCGAGGATGCGGTTGGCTTCCTTCTCGGCCTCCTCAAGCATCTCCTGACGCTCCTTGACGATCCAGCGCGCCTGCTTGAGCTCGTCAGGGAAGTTCGCTCGGATCTCGTCGATGATCTCGTAGATCTTTTCCGGATCCACGAGCCGCTTCGTGGAAAAAGGCAAGCTCCGACCTTCCTCGAGGATCTCCTCGATCCGATCGATCAGCGCCAAGATGTCCATCACAACCTCCCTATCGGGGCCGCTTCAACCGCTCGGCGAGCGCTGCGCACACCTCGTCGGGCACAAGGCCACGCACGTCGCCTCCGTGCTTCGCGATCTCCTTCACCGCAGACGAGCTCAGGTATGCATACTCCGGGATCGACATGATGAACATCGTCTCGATGTCCGGGTCGAGCCGGTAGTTGAGCTGTGCCATCTGGAACTCGCGTTCAAAGTCCGTGACCGCGCGCAGCCCCTTGATGATGACGTGCGCATCGAGCCTCTGCGCGAGGTCAACCAGAAGTGTATCAAAAGGTTCGACGGAGACGTTGGGCAGATGTCTGGTCGCGTTGCGGATGAATGCGCAGCGCTCGTCCAGGCCGAAGAGCGGGCCGGAGCCCTTGTCCGCGCTCAGCGCCACGGCGACGACCAATTCGTCGAACAGGCCAGCGGCTCGCTCGATGATGTCGAGGTGGCCGTTCGTGACTGGATCGAAGGTCCCCGGGCACAACGCGCGCTTCATTCGTCGACGCTCCCCTTCCACCTGGCGATCGAAAGCCGTGTCGAACCGTACGCCTTCTCGACGGTCTCGTCGAACCCGCGCGGCCATTCGACCTCGTTGGCAGTGCTGAGCTCGTAGGCCACGACCGCCCCGGTCACGAGGCGCCCGCGTGCGCCGAGCGCGAGCACGGCCTGGACCACCTCGCGCGGTTCGATTCTATAGGGAGGGTCTGCCAAGAGCAATGAGAACGGACGCGCGGCCAGGCGGGCCGGCAACGAACGAAGCGCGTCGGCCCTCAGCACCGTCGTTCTGTCCGACAATCCGAGGGACGCGAGGTTCTGGCGGATGAGCGCCACGGCCCGCTCGTCGGAATCGACGAAGGTCGCGTGTGCGGCTCCACGCGAGAGCGCCTCGATGCCGAGCGCGCCCGTGCCTGCGAAGAGGTCGAGCACGACGGCGCCGTCCACGCCGCCGTAGCGCGCCTCCAGGATCGAGAAGAGCGCCTCGCGCACGCGATCGGACGTGGGCCGCGTGTCTCTGCCCCTGGGCGCGGCGATCCGACGGCCGCGCAGCTGACCGCCGACGACCCTCATCCGCTGTCTACCACCGTTCGTCCTGTCTGGAGCGCGCGGAGGCGGGCCCTCAGCAAAGCGTGCTCGGGGCTCGCCAGAGTTGGGTCAGCGTCGACTGATGCGCGGGCGTCCTCGCGTGCGAGAGCGAGCAGGTCCTCTTGGCCGGCGAACGAGGCGATCTTGAACGGAGGCAGGCCGCTTTGCCGCACCCCGGCGATGTCGCCCTCGCCGCGCAAGCGGAGATCGGCCTCCGCGAGCGCGAAGCCGTCCGAGGTCTCGGCGATGGCCTGCATGCGGCGACGCCCTTCTTCGGTCCGCGGGTCGGCGAAGACGAGGAACTCCCCAGGGTGCTCGCCACGCCCGATGCGGCCGCGCAGCTGATGGAGCTGCGCGAGGCCGTAGCGCTCGCCGTTCTCGACGATCATGACCGTCGCATTGGGGACGTCGACGCCCACTTCGACCACCGTGGTGGAGACGAGCACGTCGATCTTCCCTGCGCGGAAGTCCTCCATGACTGCCCGCTTCTCTGCTGGCCGCATCCGGCCCGTCAGCAGGCCGACGCGGAGGTCGGGGAATACGCTCGTCTGCAAGCGGTGCGCTTCGCGTGTCGCGGCGCGGGCCTCGGCGGAGTCCGACTCCTCCACGAGCGCGCAGATCACGTACGCCTGCCTGCCCGCGCGGACGGCGCTGCGTACGCGCTCGTACGCGTCGGCGCGTCCGGTCCGCGGGACGATGCGGGTGACGACGTGGCCCGGCCCGCGCGAGCCGGGGCGGGTCGTGAGGTAGGACGCGTCGAGATCGCCGTAGAGCGTGAGCGCCAGACTCCGGGGTATGGGGGTGGCCGTCATGACGAGGAGATCGGGCGTCACGGCGCCGCCTTTGCCGCGCAGACCGAGCCGCTGCTCGACGCCGAAGCGGTGCTGCTCGTCCACGACGACGAGCGTGAGGCGAGAGAAACGTACGTCGCGCTGGATGAGCGCATGGGTGCCGAACACAACGGCAAGCTCGCCCGAGGCGGCCTGCGCAAGGATCCGCGACCGTTCTGCTCGAGGCGTCGAGCCGGTGAGCAGGGCCCACGGGACGCCTGCCTTTTCGAGAAGCGGCCCGAGCGCGCGCGTGTACTGCTCTGCCAGAACCTCTGTCGGCGCCATCATGGCCGCTTGGGCGTGCGTGTCCGCGGCTGCGGCGAGCGCGAAGGCGGCAACGACGGTCTTCCCGCTTCCGACGTCGCCGAGCAGCAGCCGGTTCATCGGCCGCGCCGCAGCCATGTCGGCCAGGATCTCGGACACAGCGCGCTCCTGGTCGTCCGTCAGCGGGAACGGGAGCGCACGCCGAAGCGCTTCGACGCGTGCGCCGTCGACGGTGTGGGCGACCGCTGTCGTCGACGCGAGCCGTGCGTGGCGTCGCGTGGCCACCACGAGCTGCAGGTCGAAGTGCTCCTGGTAGGCGAGGCGTCGTCGGGCCACCTCGATGTCTTCCGACGAACGCGGCAGATGGATGGCACGGACGGCCCACTTCAACGGAGGAAGGTCCCGACGCGCACGGAGTCCGGAGGGCAGCGGATCGGGCACGTGCGCGAACTCCAAGACGGCGGATTCCACGATGCGCCTGAGCCAGTTCGTCGACAGGCCCTCGGTGGTGCGGTACACGGGAAGGATGCGTCCGAGCACGACCGGCGTGCCCGCGGCGCCGAGGCGCTCCAAGAACGGGTTCTTCATCTGCTTGAGCCCGTAGTCGAGCTCCATCGTCCCGGCCATGGCGACGCGGTCCCCGACCTCGTAGCGTTGGGCGATGTAGGGCTGGTTGAACCACACGCCGACGACGACACCGGTGTCGTCTGCGACGGCGATCTCGGTGACGGACAGGCGCGGGCGGGGCTGCTTCACCCGCACGTCCGCCACGGTGCCCACGATGGTCGCCTCGCTTCCGAGGGGGGCCTCGCGGACAGGGCGGACCGCGCTCAGGTCGAGATACCGGAACGGATAGTGCGTGAGGAGGTCGCCGATCGTGTGGATGCCGAGACGGCCGAGCGCCTCAGCGCGACGCGCGTCCACGTTGCGCACTACGGTGACAGGCGAGTCCCACGTCTCGGCACAGCGCGGATCGCTCGCCGTGATGCGCGAGACGAGCGCTTCTGGCATCACGGCTCCGGATAGTACACGGCTCCGACGGCGCCGGGTCCGGCGTACGTGCCGATCACCGCGCCGACGCGCCCGGTCAACACGAGCTCGTAGCGCGCGCCGGCGGCGTCCAGGGCGGATCCGAGCTCGCGGGCCAGGTCCTCGGAGGTGGAGTGGAACAACGCCAGGCGCACCGGCCTCGACGCTGAGTCCTTGGCGACTTCAGCGGCGATCTCCGCGATTGCGGCCTTCGTGCCGCGGACCTTCTTGAACGGCTCGATGATGCCGTCTTTGTTGAAGGTCAAGACCGGCTTGATGTTGAGAAGGTTCGCTGCCAGCGCCTGGGCCTTGCCAGCACGACCGCCCTTGACCAGGTACTCGAGGGTGCCGAGCGCGAAGAGCAGCCGCTGCGTCTCGACGACGTGACGGGCGGCCGCCTCCACGGCATCGGCATCGCCGCCCTTGTCTCGTTCCGAGACGGCGGCCATGACGGCAAGAGCCGTCCCAGCGGTGACGATCTTCGTGTCGATGACGCGGACAGGGACGCGCGAGGTCGCCGCAGCAAGCGTCGCGGACTCGATCGTGCCGGAAAGCGCGGACGAAAGGTGGATGGAGACGATCTCGTCCGCTCCCCTTTCTGCGAGCGCTTCGTAGACTGCGGCGAACTCCGCAGGCGACGGCTGCGAGGTCTTGGGAAGCTCGGGCGCCGCCGCGAGCATCTCGAAGAACGTGTCCGGGTCGAGGTCGATCCAGTCCAGGTACGTGCGGTCCCCGAAAAGCACCTTCAGGGGGACCATCGTGACGTCGTGCTCGGCGAGCCACCGTGGGCCCAGGTCGCACGTGCTGTCGCTAACGATGCCGACCTTCATTCCCCTCACCCCTCGCTTCGCGGGATCACTCCAGACCGATGATCAGCGGGTAGAGCGGCTGTCCTCCTCGATGCGCGTCCACCTCCAGGTGCGGGAGCTCTCGGGACACCTCGTCGACGAGGTCGGCAAGCTCCTCGTCTGAGAAGTCCTCGCCGGCGAGCACCGTGAGCGTCTCCCGTCCATCGGAGAGCTTCTTGATGAGCTCGAGCGCCACCGTCTTGACGTCTTCGCCGACGACCACGATCTCGTGATCCGCGATGCCGATCACCTGGCCTTGCTTGATGTCGCCGACCGGGCTCTTGGCGTCCTTCACGGCCGTGGTGACCTCGCCAGTGACGACGGCGTTCGCGGCCTCGGACATGGCCTCTACGTTCTCGTCGAGGGTGGCGTGCGGGTCGAACGCGAGGAGGGCCGCGAAGCACTCAGGAACCGAGGTCGTCGGCACCACCGCGATCCGCTTGTCTGACAGCGCGATGGCCTGCTGTGCAGCCATGACGATGTTCTTGTTGTTCGGGAGGACGATCACGGCGTCGGCACCCACCTCTGCGGCAGCGTTCACGAGTTCGGCGGTGGAGGGGTTCATCGTCTGGCCGCCGTTCACGACCCTGTCCACGCCGAGAGACCGGAGGATCTCTGCGACGCCGTCACCGGAAGCGACGGCCACGAAACCGACGGGTTTGGAAGGAGACGACGGTTCCGACGCGGCTCCTGCGCCGAGTTTCTGCGAGCGCTCAGCTGTCTGCCGCCGCATGTTGTTGATGTGCACCTCGGAGACTTCGCCGAGCGATGTCGCCCAGCTCAACACGTCGCCAGGACGGTCGGTGTGGACGTGGATCTTGTAGGTGTCGCGGTCGCCGACGACGAGCTCGGAGCCTCCGACGTTCGAGACCCACTCTTCGAGGAATGCTTTGTCCGCGTCGGCGCCGTGGAGCAAGAACTCCGTGCAGTAGAGGTACTCCTGGTCGTCCCAGTCGTCGACCGGCGTGACGGTGAGCTCGCCAGTCGCGAGCGCGATGTCCCGCTCGCTGAACTCGTGACCTTCGAGGGCTGCAACGAAGCCCTCAGCGAGGATCGCCAGCCCGAAGCCGCCTGCGTCAACGACGCCGTGCTCCTTGAGGACAGGCAGAAGGTCCGGGCCTCTGCGCACCGACTCGAAGGCGGCGCGCACGGCGGCATCCAGCACCTCGTCGATGTCTGCTGCGGCGGCGAGCGCAGCGGCGGCAGCGTCGTGCATGTCCTTGAGCACGGTGAGCATCGTGCCCTCGACGGGCTTGCGCACCGCCTGGAACGAGACCTCCACAGACCGTTTGAGCGCCGAAACGACGAGGTTCGCGTCGATCGTGGAGGCCTGGGCGATGACTTCGCACAGCCCGCGGAGCATCTGGCTCAAGATGACGCCCGAGTTCCCGCGCGCACCCATGAGCGAACCGTGCGTGACGGCCTTGCACACGTCGGCGAGCGACGGGAACGGCGGGAGCGCGTCGAGCTCGGCGATCACCGCCTGCATCGTGAGGCTCATGTTCGTGCCGGTGTCGCCGTCCGGCACCGGGAACACATTCAGGCGGTTGATCTCCTCTTTGCGCTCTTCGAGGGCGGCTGCCGCAGATCGGACGAGATCGCCGGCGAGGGGGGTTTCAGCAGTCTGCGTCATGTTCGATAGAACCGTCACTTCCTGACTTTGATGCCCTGCACGTGCACGTGCACGTCTGCCACGTCGACGTCAGCGTCGTGCGTGAGGGCGTACCGTACGCGATCGACGAGGTTCTTGGAGACTTCTGCAAGGTTGGTGCCGTGCTCAGCGACGATGTACAGGTCGACCTTCACGCTGTGGTCGTCCACGTTCGTGATGACGACGCCCTTGCGCAGCTTGTCGCGGGACAGCAACTGTGCGACGCCGTCGCGCAGCGTGGGGCTCGCCATGCCCACGACGCCGTAGCACTCGAGCGCAACGTACCCCGCGATGTCGGCGAGCACGTCGTTCGCGATGGTGACTTCTCCGCGCACGTGAGGGGCAGCCACTGGAATACCTCCTCGTCCGGCCGGCCTGACGGGCGATCAGACGCGGACAGGCCGCGTCGCAGGGTTAGTATACAGAACCCCGCCGTTGCGGACACGTTCTCCGGTGGTCGGGTGCTTGATGGCGGTCATCTGCAGTGGTAACCTATGCCCGCTTTGGCCATGACCGCGTCCGAGGACGCGCATCAGTTGCACGGAAGGACGGCTGGACACCATGTCCCAGGTTTGCATCGTGTGCGGCAAGAAGCCGACCGCTGGCCGGAACGTCAGCCACTCGCACCGCGTCACCAAGCGCGTGGTGTATCCGAACATCCAGAAGGTCACCATCGTGGTCGACGGCGTTGCCAAGAAGGCGAACGTCTGCACGAAGTGCTTGAAGGCCGGCAAGGTCCAAAGGGGCTGATCCGCACGGCATCGACGCCCGCGCGTCGATCCGATCGCGTCGACTAGCGCGCTTCCCGACGGGGGGCGCGCTCTTCGTTTCCCCTGACGACGCGCTCGAGCGCTTCCACCACTTGCGGGTCGAACTGCGTCCCTGCCTTGTCGCGCATCTCCGCGAGCGCTTGCGCGACGCTCATCGCAGGGCGGTACGGCCTGTCAGACGTCATGGCGACGAACGCGTCCGCGGCCGCAAGCACGCGTGCGCCGAGCGGGATCTCCTCGCCCTTCATCCCGTCGAGGTACCCGCTCCCGTCGTACCGCTCGTGGTGGTGGTAGATGATCGGCACTGCCTCGCTCAGCGCAGGCAGATCGGCAAGCATCTCCGCAGCGATACGAGGGTGGGCCTTCAGAAGACCGCGCTCCAGGGTGGTGAGCGTCCGGTCGATCGAGCGCAGATCGGCGCCGGTGGCGAGCATGCCCAGGTCGTGCAGGAGCGCCGCGACGTGGAGCGCGTCTGACTCGTTGTCGCTCATGCCGATCTCACGTGCGATGGAAAGCGCGTATTCGAGAACGAGTTCGGAGCCGCCTTGTGCGTTCGGGTCCTTCGTCTCCAGTGCACGCACGAGGGCAGCGAGCGACTCGAAGAACAGCTGGCGGGTGCGCTCCGCGACCTGCGCGTTCCTGAGCGCGATGGCCGCCTGGCGCCCGATGATCTCCACGGTCTTGAGATGGGACTCCGTGAGGCGAGCGAGGAATGACTTCGTGCCGACGTTGAGCACGCCCACGACGTCGTCGCCGTCCGCAAGAGGAACGCTCACGGCGGAGCGCACGCCGTGCCTGAGCGCTCGCGCGGGCCGTTCGGGCAGGTCCTCGACGAGCAGAGGCTGCCGGGTCGCGTACACCCAGCCCGCTATCCCCTCTCCCGGCAGGAGCGTGGCGTCCAGGGCCGACGTCGGCAGGCCGACCGCACGCACGATCCGCAAGACGCCGTCGCGCTCGTCGAAGAGCATCACGCTGCCAGTGGCCGCGCCGACGAGGGCCATCGCCTTGTCGAGCGCGGTGGTGATGACGTCGTCCGGATCCAGCAGCCGGCTCATCTCGCGAGCGACGGCGAGCACGGCGTCCGCTTCCTGCGCTTCAGTTCGCGCGATGTGAACCGTCAGCGCTGCTGCGCAGTTCGGCAGGAACGGAGTGACGACCTCCTGGAGAGCCGCTGACGACGGCGCACCGTCGCTCGCGACGTCGAGAGCGAGGACGCCGCCGGCCGAGTCTGCGCGTTCCAGGGGGACCGCGAAGCGCCACACCACGGCGTCGCGCTCGTGGGTCCGGATCCGCGCGAGCTCGCCGAGCGATGCGCGCAACTCGCGCGCGGCGGCTCCCAGGGTCGGGTCTTCGAGAGGCACGGGCCGCTCGGCAGGCCGCATGGTTCCAGCGGAGGCGATGGGTCGGAGCGTGGCGCTCGGCGGGTCGAGGAGCCACAGGTGCGCAGCGACAGCATCGAGCCCGCGATCGGAGGCGGCGTCAAGAAGCGCGCTTACAAGCGGCGTCGGCTCGACGGTGGACGGCACGCGGATCGCTGGCGCCGGTGCGACGGTCTTGATGGCCAGCGCAGGCGCTTCTTCAGGCGCGCGCGAATCGCCCGACGCAGAAGCGCGAAGCCGGCGTGACGCCATCCACGCGAAGGCGCAGAACGCGACCAGCGCGACAACGCCTGCTGCCCGCGAACCGGTCACGACGGCAAGCGCGCCGAGCGCGACGACTATGACGGCGTACGCTGCCAAGCATCCCTCCCCGCACGGATCCATGCCGTGACGGTGGCGAATCGATGCACCACCGTCCCAGGGTATCGGCACGGGCGCCGTGCGGCTACAGCGTATTCTGGAGGGAATGCAGGAGCATCACAAGCGCGGAACCTTCCTGAAGCGAGACACGCACGGGCTCGCCGACGGACTCGTTGCTGATCGTACGGCCGCTCAGCAGGTCGACGGCGATGCTGTCGGCGCTGAACCGCGCGTTCCTGACGGAGAGTCCGCGCACGGGCTCCAGGGCAACGACGGACACCACAGCGCCCGCAGGCGCGTCCACGGTGAGCGCCGCACGCCCTTCTTGTGCGAGCAGCCACGCCGAGAAGTCCGGCTCGAAGGCGACAGGCCCACAAGCGGCGTGCCGGCGCATCGTCCCGAGCGCAGCTAACGTGTGGTCGAGGCGTCCGCTGAAGGCCGCCGTGAAGGCGAGCGACTCGACGCCGAGCGCACGAGCGTGCGCCGCAGCGAGATCGAGGTCCGTCTCGTCCTTCTCTGACGGAAACGCGAGGACCTCGACGCCAGCGGCAGCGAGCCGCGCGGCAGCGCCTCGCGCTGCGGAGTCGAAGTCTCCGATGGCGTACTGCGGGGCCCGACCCAGCGAGAGCGCCCACTCTGCTGCGGCGTCGCACGCGATCACGAGTTCGAAGCGAGCGAGGAGGGCTCGATAGAACTCCATCGAGCCGAGACGCGGAGCTGCGCCGACGATGAGCGCCTCTTGAGTCACGACGTCATCGCCTCGTCGGACATGAGAAGCGGCATCAACACGACCGCAGCAGCGAAGCAGGCCGCGGCCGATATCGGCACGTAGAGGTTGTACAGCAGGGAGTACACCAGCACCGGCCCTTTCGCATACTGGGCGAAGAACACGACGCCCGAGACGACGTGCACCGCGTAGCGAGCAGCGGCGCCGATGAGGATCGCGCCCGCCAGCGGGAGCACCCACCGCCGTGTCCCCGTTGCGAAGGCGGTACGGACGGGCCCTGCCAACAGACCGGCGAGACCGACGCCAGCGTAGGCCACGGGGTAGTCCAAAGCGAACTGCACCCAGTGCACGGGCGGGTACGGGTCCACGAAGAAGTCGACGACGCCGTACAGAGCGCCCGCAAGGACGCCGACCGCCGGTCCGCGTCGTATCGCGAGCACGAACAGCGGAAGCATCCCGAGCGAGAACGTGCCGCCCTGGGGCATGCGCCAGAGCTTGATTGCGTTCAGCACCGCCGCGAGCGCGACCACGAGCGCGATCTCAACGAGCAGGCGAAGACGGGACGAGGACGCGGTCATGACGTCTCCTTTCCTCGACAGCGCGACGCATCGCGCTTCGGGGAGGAGCATGGGACTGATGGGGACCCGTAGGTCCCGCACCGTTTTGCCGCTCCGCATTACCGGAACGGTCGTTCGGTCGCGGTCAAAAGACCGCCTCTCAGCCGCACACGCAGCTCCCGATACGGTTTTCAGAACGGATGCATTCTACTGCATTTGACGAAGGTATGGGTAGGGGTCGACGGCAGCACCGCCGTTCGGGTGGATCTCGAAGTGCAGGTGCGGCGCTCCGCCGCGCGCGTTGCCGGTGTTCCCGACCCTTCCGATGACTTCGCCAGCGGCCACGCGGCCGGAGGTCCGCACGTAGCTGTCGAGGTGCGCGTAGTAGAACGCCCATCCGTTGTCGGCGGTCAACCAGAGCGTCTTTCCGCCGAGGGAGTTGTAGCGTGCCCGCACCGTGCCGGAGAGCACCGCCACGCACGGCGTGCCTCGCGCGGCCATGATGTCTGTGCCTTTGTGCCTACGTCCGCCAGAACGTGGGGCGCCCCAGGTATCGGAGTAGTAGCACGGCCCTGCCACGGGGAAGACCATCCCGTTGGGTCCTGGCGGGTACCGGCGCGAAGAGCCGCCGCTCGATCCAGCACCGGAGGCTTGTGCGAGCTTGCGTTGCACGGCCTCGTACTCTTTCTGGAGCGACTTGAGCTTCTTCTCGAGCGCGTCGGCCTTCTTCTTGAGCGCAGCAGCGTCTTTCGCTCGCTTCGCTTTGAGGTCGGCCACCTGGTTGCGACGCGCCTGGAGCTCGTCCCGGAGGCGGCGCGTCTTGTCGACCGTCTGCGCATCGAGCATGCCGACGCGCTGCGCGTACTCGACACGCATGAGCATGTCGTCGAGGGTCTCGCTGGTGAACAAGAGCTCAAGGTAGTTCACGTTCCCTTGGCGGTAGAGTTCAGCCAGATGCTTCGAGAGGCGGCCGGACGCGGCAGCGAGCTCGGCTTCCGTCTTCTTGAGGTCGCGGGTGGTCTTCGCAAGCTCCGAGTTGGTCTTCTCGAGCTGCCCGTATGCCTTGGAGTACGCGTCGCCGACGCGCTTGGCCTCCCGGTTGATCTGGGCGAGCTGCGCCCGGAGCTGGTCCGCCTGAGACTTGGCCGCGAAGCCAGGCGACGCCCAGAGAAGCGCCACGCACACCACGGCCGCGACGACAGCAGAGCGTACGCTCGCGGGCCTGTCGTGGCGATGCGCAGACGCGACGATGACGCGACGAAGGCCCATCAGCGCGGCCCCCGTCCGAGGCCGACACCGAGCCCGCGGTAGACCGCTCGGGCCACGGTGTCCGCCCAATCAGGATCGCCGAACCGGGCCACGTCAGCGGGATCGGCGAGGCTCCCGAGCAACACGCGGATCCCCGGGCACGAGACCACCGAGAGGATCGGGTCCCGAAAACGTCCTGCGTCGCGCGATGCAAGCCCCGCGGCAGACAGCGCTTGGGCCGTGGCCGACGCTATCGAGCTTGAGACGGTGGCCGACGGACCGGTCTTCGAAGGATCGAGCGACAGTGCGAGGCCGCTCTGTCCCGACGATGCCACGTCGAGCACGACCGCGACGGTCGCGGTGGCGGCGCGCGCAGCTGCGACGCGGTCAGCGAGCGCCGTCGACGTCGCTGATGGGGATCGGCTGACCACGACGGTGCCGCCAGATGCCTCGATGAGCGCGCGGATGCGGCGCGCGACCTCGTAGGTCACGTCCGGTGTCGTGCCCCGCGGCACGGGGTCGAGGAAGACGGTCGCTCCCACGAACGAGTACTGTGCGATCTCCGAGGGCGACACGGGCTGGCCGGCGATGGAGAGCCGCACGGGTGTGCCGGCGCGCACCTCTGCGCCCGGCGCCGGGAAGGACTCCAGGACCGTTCCAGACGCCAACTGCGACTCGACGACTTGCGTGGACACCGTCAGACCCAGCTCGCTGAGCTCGCGTGAGGCCTCGTCAGCGGAGCGGCCGATCACGTCGGGCATCGCAAAGGTCTCTGCTCCTGCCGACAGGACGATGCGTACGCTCGTTCCGCGCTCGACGGTGCTGCCAGCGGCCGGCTCCTGAGAGATGACGTGATTGCGAGGGACGTCGTTCGAGAACAATGTCCCGCCGTCTTCCACGACGAGGCCGGCCTTCTGGAGGCGGTTGATGGCGTCGGGCTGCGGCAGGCCGACGACAGCGGGCACGAGGACGCGGGAGGCCCGAGCGGCAACCGACACGCCCACGATGGCGAGCACGGTGACGCAGACGAGCACGATCGATCCTATGACGACCCACCGCGGTACGAGCGGCGGTCGGGGAGGCCGAGATCTCATGCGCGCCATTATAGCAGGTGCGCGCGCGGCGCCCTTGCCGGAGGCGTCGGTAGCGCGCTATGCTTCGCCCTTGCGCCGCACGGCGCCCGAGAGAACGGATGGAGGTGGCCATGCCGAAGTACGACTACAAGTGCGAAGCGTGCGAGACCGTCTTCGAGGTGACGCGCCCGTTCGGCGACACCTCGCCTGAATCCTGCCCGCAGTGCGGCGGAGCCACCAAGCGGCTGTTCGCCCCGGTGGGCATCGTCTTCAAGGGCAGCGGATTCCACAACACGGACTACAAGCCGCGGCCGAAAGAGGGCGGCTCCGGCGACGGATCGTCGAGCGGCGCTTCGTCGTGCGCCGGCAACGGCTCTGCGGCGTGCTCGTCGTGCCCTGCTGCGGAGGCGTGACCTAGTCCCTCCGCACCCAGAACCTCTCGCCACCGGTACGGTGCACCGTCTCGATGAAGCGCACCGTGCCGGTCTTGTTGTCCATGGCGATCGAGTGCGTCCGCGCGCCCTTGCCGAAGAACTTCACTCCGCGCAGAAGCTCGCCGTCGGTCACCCCCGTCGCGATGAAAGCGGCCTCATCGGTGTTGACGAGGCAGTCCATCGTGAGCACGCCGTCGATGTCGCACTTGGTCATCTGCTCTGCGCGCTTGCGCTCTTCGTCGTTGCGGAAATTGAACCGCCCCATGAAGCAACCGCCGATGCAGCGCATCGCGGCCGCCGCCAGCACGCCTTCGGGGGCGCCGCCCGCACCCATGTACAGGTGGATGCCGGTGCCCTCGATCGCGGTCGCCACCGCCCCGAAGACGTCGCCGTCGCTGATCAGGCGGATCCGCGCGCCCGCCTGGCGGACCTCCCGGATGAGGTCGGCGTGACGGTCGCGATCGAGGATGCACACGACGATGTCCTCCACGTCGCGGCCGAGCGCCTTGGCGACGTTGCGGACGTTCTCGGTGGGAGTGGCGTCGATGTGGACGACGTCCGCAGCGGCCGGGCCGGTCGCGATCTTCCACATATAGGTGTCGGGCGCGTTCAGGAGCGTGCCTTTCGGTGCGAACGCGAGCACGGCAAGGGAGTTCGGCTGGCCGTAGGCGGTGAGGTTCGTCCCCTCCAGCGGATCGACGGCGATGTCGACCTCCTCGCCGCCTGCGCCGACGTGTTCGCCGATGTACAGCATGGGCGCTTCGTCACGCTCGCCCTCGCCGATGACGATCTCGCCAGATATCGGGATGCGGTCGAACGCTGCGCGCATGGCCTCGACCGCTGCCTGGTCGGCGGCGTGCTTGTCGCCCTTCCCCATCCACCTGGCCGCGGCAAGCGCCGCCGCCTCAGTGACCTCGAGCATCTCGACGATACGCGTGGTGAGCATCCGGTCCTCCCCTTCCTCGTCCGGCCGCAGCCGGTCAGCCTGACTTGCGCAAGCGGGCCACGAAGTGCCCATCGGGTCCGTCCACCGACGGCCACGAACGGAAGAACCCCTCTGTCGTCACGAAGCGGTTCCACGCATCGGGCGGCACCGGATCCAAAGGCTCCACAAAGAAGCTCGAACCGCCCGGAGAAGCGAGGAAACCGCGCACGACGTCGCCGTTCTCTGCCGTAAAGACGCTGCAGGTAGAGTATACCAAGAGGCCGCCTTCCCGCACGTACACGGACGCGGCTTCGAGCATCTCGCTCTGCAGCGCGGACAGGCGCCCGACGTCGTCCGGCACGACCCGCCAGACGGCCTCAGGGTGCCGTCGGAGGGTTCCCGAACCGGTGCACGGCGCATCGACGAAGACCACGTCCGCTGATTCCGGAACGAGGTCGCCGGAGGGCACGTCTCGGACGTCGGCGACGACGACGGCGAGCGACTCGACACCCGCAGCGGCCAGCCGCTGCTCGAGCACCCTGGCGCGCCACGCGTTGGGCTCGACGGCGACGACGCGCACGGATGCGCGGCGCATACGCAAGGCTCCGAGGACGACGAGCGTCTTCGTTCCGCGGCCGGCGCCGATCTCGACGATCGTGCGCGCGGCGTCCGAGGCGGCCTGAAGCGCGGCGTACTGCGCAGCCGCGTCGCACACGAAGACGTGGTCGCGAGCGAGCGCTGTGCTCCGGGCGAACGCAGCAGCGTCCAGCGCTCTGAACGCGAGGCCATCGGGCGGTGCCGGCTCCGTAGCAACGCCCTCGGCAGTCAAGGCCGCGAGGATCGTGGCCGGTTCACCGACAAGGGCGTTCGCGCGGCCGTACAGCGGCGGCTCGGCCCCGAGCGCGGCGAGGGTCTCGCGGGCGGCGGTCGGTCCGAGATCCGCGGTGAGAGCGTCGACGAGCCACCGCGGCGCGCCCGACGCGCGTGCGAGCGCGTCAGGGTCGGTGGCAGGATCCCCCCACGGGAAGCTGTCCGCCTCCTGAGCGAGCCGGCGCAACACGGCGTTGACGAGCGAGGCGGCCTGCGGTCGGAAGCGCTTCACGGCAGAGACCGCTTCGTCGACGGCAGCGTGCGGGGCCGTCCGCAAGAACAGCAGCTCGAACGCGCCGAGCCGCAAGACGTCGAGCACATGCGGCTCGAGCCTCTCGAGCCGCGTGAACCGGCCGACGGTGTCATCGAGCGTGCCGCGGGTGCGGGTGACGCCCTTCGCCAGCAGAACAGCGAGCGCGTGATCCGACGGGCTGAGAGAGCGGCTCGCGGCGGCCCGCTCGACGAGCGGCGCCACGTACCCCCCACGCCTGCGGACCTGCGCGAGCGCGTCGAGAGCGGCACGGCGGGCCGGCGAGGTCACAGCGCGCTCCAGGCGAACTGTGCGGGGAGGCGAGCCCCACGCGCGAAGTCGCCGCCGCTCATCTCCCGCCTGCCGGCCGGTCTTACACGCGTGACGAGCAAGGCGCCGTCTCGAAGACCGAGCACCGGCCCTTTCGCGCTCAGCGTCGCGCGTCCCGCGTCGAGCGAGGTTTCCGACCGCTGGGCGGAGATGACGACTATGTCGGTCGCGTCGGCAAGGCGGACGCGAACGGTGGCCCGGCCCGACGAGGCACGGACGCGACGAAGGGCAGACGCGACGTCGAGGTCGGGCGCGAGCCGAACGTCGTCACGGGTGACCTTGTGAGCGTAGCTAGCGCGGGTGTCGTCTTGAGGAACCCACATCGCACGTCCCCACGCGATGTCGTCGAGGGCCGCCACCAGCGCGTCGGCCGATACGGCCGCGAGGCGAGACGACAGCTCGACAGAGTTCATCGAGCCGATTTCGACGGCGACCTGCAAGCACACGGGACCGGTGTCGAGCCCCTCTTCCATCCGCATGATGCTCACGCCGGTGACGGCATCACCGGCGAGGATCGCCCGCTCGATCGGGGCTGCGCCGCGATGAGAAGGCAAGAGCGACGCGTGCGCATTGATGCAGCCGTGAACGGGTATGTCGAGGACTTCCGGCGGGAGCAGAGCACCGTACGCCACGACGCAGATCGCCTCAGGAGCGGTGCGCCGAAGCTCGCCGACGAGCGAGGGGTCGCGCAGGGTGAACGCTTCGTGCACGGGAACGCCAAGCTCGAGGGCGGCCGACTTGACGGGCGATGGCGTGGGAGCGGAGCCACGGTCCGCGACGGCGTCCGGTCGCGTCACGACCGCGACCACGTCGTGTCGAGCAGCAAGCGCTCTGAAAGCGGGTACTGAGAACGAGGGCGTGCCCATGAAGACGATCCTCATGGCCTGCCCTCCTCACACGGTCTGGGTCTGCGCCTCACGGTACGCCCTGAGTGCGGCCTTCCGCTCCTCCGGTGACAGACGGTCGAGGATCACCACTCCGTCGAGGTGGTCGATCTCGTGCTGGAAGAGCCGTGCGAGCAGGCCTTCTGCGTGGATCACCACCCGCTTCCCGTCCAGCGATACGCCTTCGCAGACCACGGAGGCTGCGCGCTCGACCGGCACGGAGATGCCCGGCACAGAAAGGCAGCCCTCGTCCCCCACCTCGGTCTGCTCGGAGCGGTCGACGATCCGAGGATTGCACACGGCGTGGAGCCCGTCTTCGAGGTCGTAGACGATGACGCGCTTCAGGACGCCGACCTGCGTGGCCGCAAGGCCGATGCCTTCAGCGTCGTACATCGCGCGAGCCATCCGGGTGACGAGGTCGCGCAAGGACGGATCGGTGGCAGGATCCACCTCGACGGCGCGCTGCTTCAGCCCAGGGTCCGGATAGGTGAGGATACGCATGCGAAGCCCTTCGGTGACGATGATGACGAGCGGTGCAGCGAGAATCATACCACCCGCTTACAGCATCTCGTACGGATCGACGTCGATCGCGAGCCGGACTCCCGTGCGTGCTGCGCCGTCCGTCAGCGCGGCCCAGAGCGTGGGACCGAGCGGGACGCCAGGCGGCGCCTTCACGACGATGTGACGCCGGTACAGCCCTTTGAGGCGGCCGATAGCAGGCTCCGTCGGACCGAGAAGCATCCAGTCGGCAGGCACGCTCGCAGCGAGCCGCGAGGCGATCTCGTCGGCGGCAGACAAGGCGGCGCTTCGCGACGGTGACGCCACGAGCACGCGCGCCAGCCGCCCGAAGGGCGGGTAGCCGAGCTCGCGCCGCTCGGCGAGCTCCCCGGCCACGAGCGCGGAGCGGTCACCGGACACGACGGCCCGCACGGCCGGGTGGTCCGGCCAGTAGGTCTGCACCACGACGCGCCCCGGCCGCGCCGCGCGGCCTGCACGCCCGGAGACCTGCATCAGGAGCTGGAAGGTGCGCTCCGTCGCTCGGAAGTCCGGCATGTGCATACCGGTGTCGGCATCCACGATGCCGACGAGCTCGACGTCCGGATAGTCGAGGCCCTTCGCGATCATCTGCGTTCCTACCAGCACGCCGAACGGGGCCTGCTCGAATTCGGCCAAGACGCGCTCGTGCCCGCCTTTCCTGGCGGTCGTGTCTGCATCCATCCTCACGACAGGGACATCCGGCCACCGTGAGACGATCTCGGCTTCGACGCGCTGGGTACCGGTCCCGAACCTTCTAAGGTACGGGCTCCCGCAGCGTGGGCAGCGCTGCGGGAGGGCCTCGGTATGGCCGCAGTGGTGGCAGACGAGCGACGACCGGTCCTCGTGGTACGTGAGCGACACGGAGCACGATTCGCAGTGCGGCACGAAGCCGCACTCGCGACACAGCACGAACGACGCGAAGCCCCGGCGGTTGATGAACAGAACGGCCTTGCCCCGTCGCGCGATGACGTCGTCCAGTGCGGCAGCCAGCGGCCGAGAGAACATCGTCCGGTTGCCGTCTGCGAACTCCTGCGTCATGTCGACGACAGTTACCGCTGGCATCGGCGCGCCGGTCGCACGGGCGGGCAGCACGACCCTTCGGACTTCCCCCGTCTCGGACGCGTGCAGGCTCTCCAGCGACGGTGTCGCCGAGCCGAGAACGAGCACGGCCCCCTGCCGCCTGACAAGTTCGCGGGCGACGTCGCGAGCGTGGTACCGCGGTTCCGAGCTCTGCTTGTACGAGGGCTCGTGCTCCTCGTCGATCACGACGAGGCCGAGGTCGCGCACCGGCGCGAACAGGGCCGACCGCGCGCCGATGACCACACGTGCCTCGCCGGAAGAAGCGAGCTGCCACTGGTCGTACCGCTCGCCGTCGCTCAGCCGGCTGTGCAGCACGGCGAGCTGTGCACCGAACCGCGCGCGGAACCTCCCGACCGTTTGCGGCGTCAGCGATATCTCAGGCACGAGGACGATCGCCCGGCGGCCTTGCCTCAGGACCGCGTCGACGGCCTGCATGTAGACCTCTGTCTTCCCTGACCCCGTGACTCCGTCGAGCAGCACGACCGAGCCAGGTGAAGCTTTGACGATGGCCTCGACGGCCTCCGCTTGCGCCTTCGTCAAGGTGTGGCGTCGGTCCTCACGAGCGAGCCCCCCGGACACAGACCGCCACCGGCGTTGCTCGAAGATGGCGACGACGCCTTTCTTCTGAAGCGCTGCAAGCGCCGCATCGGGCGGGCCGATGGCTGCGCGAAGCTCCGAGACGCGGAGCGGCCCGTTGACGAGGGCCGCGACGATGGCGCGCTGTCGGTGCGCGGCCGCCGGCGGTCGGTACCCGGGATCGAGCAGCTCCACGAGGCGTTCCGTGGCCGGCGAGGTGGGAGGCGGCTTCAGCCGCCAGCCGTCCTCGCGCTTCGCGACTTTCGGGGACGACCCGGGAGGCAGGAAGAGCCTGAGCGCGTCGATCGGCCTGCACGCGTACTCGCGTGCGATCCACGAAGCGAGATTCCAGCGCGCCTCATCGAACAGCGGGTCGCCGAGGACGTCCACGATGTCTCTCAACCCATCGGTGACCTGCGGTTCTCCGACCGACACCACGTAGCCGACCGCCGGACGGGAGCCGAGCGGCACGAGAACGGGTGCGCCGATTGCGACGCTGTCGGCAAGCGACTGCGGCACGGCATAGTCGAGCGGCCGCGCAAGCGAGCGCGGCGTCACGTCGAGCAAGACCTGCGCAGCGAACAGCACCCAGCACCTCCGTTGCTTCGCCCACAGCATACGACGAGCCGCCGACACGGTGCCGGCGGCTCGTCGGTGCGTCACGCTCTGTTATTGGACTGCAGCCAGCAAGTCGTCCACGCGGTCGGTCCGCTCCCAGGTGAACGCGGCGTCGTCGCGTCCGAAGTGACCGTACGCCGCCGTCTTGCGGTAGATGGGCCTACGCAGGTCGAGGTCCCGGATGATGGCACCGGGCCGAAGGTCGAAGACCTCGAGAACGGCCTTCTCGATGCGCTCGACCGGCATGGTCTCGGTACCGAAGGTCTCGATGGTGACCGAGAGCGGATGCGCGACGCCGATGGCGTACGCGATCTGGATCTCGCAGCGCTCCGCGAGCCCCGCGGCAACCACGTTCTTCGCGACCCACCGGGCCGCATAGGCAGCGGAGCGGTCGACCTTGGTGCAGTCCTTGCCGGAGAAGGCGCCCCCTCCATGGCGACCCATGCCGCCGTAGGTGTCGACGATGATCTTGCGCCCAGTGAGACCCGAGTCGCCCATGGGTCCGCCGATCACGAACCTGCCCGTCGGATTGACGTAAATCTCCGCGTCTCGCCACTCGATGCCCTCGAGATCGAAGACCGGCTCGATGACGTGCTCGATGAGATCCGGGCGCATGAGGTTCTCGATGTCAACGCCGTCAGCGTGCTGCGACGAGATGAGGATCTTCTCGACGGCGACCGGCCTGCCGTCGACGTAGCGCACCGTCACCTGCGTCTTTCCGTCGGGCCTCAGATACGGCAGGACCTCGGCCTTCCTGACGGCGGTGAGCCGTTCTGCGAGCCGGTGCGCGAGGTATATCGGCATCGGCATGAGCTGCGAGGTCTCAGTGCACGCGTACCCGAACATCATCCCCTGGTCGCCAGCACCGATGAGGTCGAGCGGGTCCCTGTCGCCGTGCTTGGCCTCGTACGCTTCGTCCACGCCGATCGCGATGTCGGGGCTCTGCTCATGGACGGAGGTGACGACGCCGCAGGTGTCGTAGTCGAAGCCGTACTTGGCGCGCGTGTAGCCGATGTCCTTCACGGTCTCGCGGACGATGGTGGGGATGTCGACGTAGGCGTGCGTCCTGATCTCCCCTGCGACCACGACGAGGCCGGTGGTGACCAGCGTCTCGCATGCGACCCGGACGTAGTCGGGCGAAGCGGCCGAGCCCTTGTCCGTCACGTAACCCTCGTCGGCGAGCTGCTGCTCGCGCTCGATGATGGCATCGAGGATGGCGTCAGAGATCTGATCGCACATCTTGTCGGGGTGGCCTTCGGTCACCGACTCGGACGTGAAGAGATACTCGCGTGGCATGGCCTCTCCTTCTCTCGCGGCGCAAGACCGGCCGTCGGCGGCAGAAAAAAGCCCCTTGCCTGCACAAGACAAGGGACATCGCGCACTGCTCCGCTATTCCCTCATCTTCCAGGCATCTCGCCTGCCGCAATGTGGCACCGTGGCACGTTTTCGAGCCCGGTTGCCGGGGCCTCCTCGGGTGCGGTCCCTACGCCCTCTGCAGCGGTTACCCGCTGCCTCGTGATGAGTCGTGATGAGGGTAGCATCGCGAGACGGCGTTCGCAAGAAGCGGGCTGCGCTCAGGCCCTCGAAGCGCATCGTGCGGTATCATGTCCGAGACATCGATAGGAGGTCTCGTGGTTACGAAGCTGCTCGACCGTGCAGTTCACTACGTGGAGTTCGTCGTCGCGGCCCTGCTCGTCGTCATCGCTGCTCTGGGCGCCGTCGACCTCATCGTGGAGCTCGCCGCAGCGGTGTCTGCAAAGGGGTACCTGACGCCCGAGAGCGTGCTGCGCGTCCTCGATTCAGTGCTCGTCGTCTTCGTCGTCATCGAGCTGTTCAGCATCGCGCTCGCCTACCTCGAGAAGCGGAACATCATCGCGACGGTGATGGAGGCCGGTCTGGTCGCCGTCGTGCGCAAGATCGTCGTGTTCGAGACCGGTTCTGACGCGAGCTACGTCCTGCTCAAGTCCGTCTCGTTGGGCATCCTGATTCTCGCCATCGGGACCACGTGGTTCTTGCTGCGCAAGTCCGGCGTGTGCGAGATCGGGTCGGCCCACGAGCAGTAGCGCTCTGCGCTCGACGAACAGCAACGGAGGTATCACAGTGCCTGAGCAAGTCCGTGTCCGTTTCGCACCCAGCCCGACAGGCCACCTGCACATCGGGGGCGCACGCACCGCGGTGTACAACTGGGCCTTCGCGCGACGCCATGGCGGGTCGTTCGTGCTGCGCATCGAGGACACGGACCCGGAACGATCCACTGAGGAGAACACGCAAGCGATCCTGCGGGCCATGGAGTGGCTCGGCCTCGATCACGACGAGGGGCCGGACGTCGGCGGACCGTACGGCCCGTACCGGCAGACCCAGCGCTCGCACCTGTACGCCGAGGCGCTCGAGACGCTCAAAGAGCGAGACGCCGTCTACCCGTGCTTCTGCACACCCGATGAGCTGGAACGCAAGCGCGAGGAGGCACGTGCCCGCGGCGGGTTCGCTGGTTACGATCGCACGTGCCGTGCCCTGCCCGCAGATGAGGCGGCCCGGCGCATCCAGGCAGGCGAACCGCACACCTGGCGGCTGAAGGTCCCGCTGGACAGGGGCGACATCGTCTTTTGCGACCTCGTTCGGGGCGAGATGCGCTTCCCGATCTCGGCGATCGACGACCTCATCGTCGTGCGCTCGGACGGGACGCCGACCTACAACTTCGCTGTCGCCGTGGACGACGCGACCATGCGCATCACGCACGTCATCCGCGGAGACGACCACATCTCGAACACCCCGAAGCAGATCCTCATCTACGAGGCGCTGGGCCTCGAGGCGCCTGCGTTCGCGCACCTGTCGATGATCTGGGGTCCCGACGGCAAGCGCTTGTCCAAGCGCCACGGCGCGACGTCTGTGGAAGCGTACCGCGACATGGGCTATCTTCCTGAGGCGCTGCTGAACTACCTCGCGCTTCTCGGCTGGTCGCTCGACGGCGAGACGACCGTGATCGACAAGCAGACCCTCGTCGCTAATTTCAACCTCGAGCGCGTGTCGCGCAACCCGGCGATCTTCGACGCTGAGAAGCTGGAGTGGTTGAACGGCGTCTACATCCGGCAGATGACGCCGGAGCAGTTCGTGGACCGCATGGTGCCGCTCCTCGAACAGGCGGGGCTCATGGCGCCTGGCGATGCGTCCGCGCGCCGCGAGTGGCTCCTGGCGTTGGCCCCGCTCGTCTCCGAGCGCATCAAGCGCCTGGACGAGGTCGTCCCGATGGTGCGCTTCCTGTTCGAGGAGGTCCCGATAGACGAACCTGCGCGAAGCGCAGTGCTCGCGAAGCCCGGCGCGTCGGCCGCGCTGTCCTCCGCAAAGGAGGCCCTTGAAGCGACCGCTCCATGGGAGGCTGGTGCGATCGAGGCCGCTTTGCGCGCGCTTCCAGAGCGCCTCGGCATGAAGCCGAAAGCCGTGTTCCAGGCCGTCCGCGTGGCGGTCACGGGCAGCACGGTGAGCCCGCCGTTGTTCGAGAGCCTGGAGCTGCTCGGCAAAGAGCGCACCCTCGCGCGTCTTCAGGCTGCGCTGGCGTACGCAGCTGAGTGAGAGCGCAGTGGC